>JAIDMV010000373.1 GCA_029050385.1 Anaeroplasmataceae bacterium
ATACATGGGTTAAAGAAATTGCTCCTAGGGTAGAGCCTCCTCTTACATCACTTCTATTCGTAGTAAATTGTGTAGGTACCCCAGCCTTTTTGCAGATAGCTTGGAATACTGCACTGGATAAAGCACTCGTTGTATAAGATCCATTTGCTGCATTCTTAATCACAATTCCCTCATTCATAAAGCATGGATTAGACTCATCATATTTAGATGGATAATTTGGGTGATATCCTTGTGCATTATCTGCTGAAATTAAGAAGGAATTTCCTAATGCCATAAAATGCTCTTCTTCTGTCTTTTTTAAAGCCAAACTAATTCTTTTTAATGTATCCGCTAAAAAGGTAGAGTTGGCTCCTTGTAATGTGGATGAACCAATTTCTTCGTTATCAAATAAAGCACAAACATTAACTGAATCTTGAGGAGTAGATTGAAGCAGAGCTTCTATTAAACCATAAGAGCATTCTAGATTATCAATCTGAGGTGCCATCATAAATTCCTCATTGGCACCCACTAGACATCCTCGGTCCAAACAAGTTAAATATAAATCACTACTAATAATAGATTCTTCTTTCACATGCAAAACCTCTGCTATCTTTTGATATAAAGAAGTTGTTTTCCCCTTAGATTCAGCAAATAATGGGAGCATATCTACCTGTGGATTTAACTCTACACCTTTATTTACATTACGATTGTAATGAATCGGCAAATTTGGTATACAAAGCATAGGCTTATCTATATTTACTAATTTTGCTTGTAGAACATTATTCTCTAACACAAAGACTCTTCCTGCAAGACCTAAAGGACGATCCATCCAAGCCGAATAGATTGGTCCACCATAAACCTCTGTATTAAATTTAATGTACTTTCCTTTTTCTAAAGTGAAGTTTGGTTTTAGCTTAAAGGTTGGAGAATCTAAATGAGCTGCAGTAATATGAAATCCCTTTGGACTATTCTTTGGTAATACAAAAGCAAGTAAGGATGACATATTTCTTCCAATAAAATACTTTCCTCCTAAAGATAGCTTCCAAGGCTCATTTTCCTTTAATTCTATAAAGCCTTCTTTTAATAGTTTTTCTTTAATTTTAAAGCTTGCATGAAATGCAGTTGGTGTTTCCTTTATAAATTCTAAAAATTCTTTCATAGCTTATCCACTCCTATCAAACATTCAAAGCATATTTCATTATTTACAAAGCCAATAAAGGCCTCTTTATCTTCTAATTTGAAATGTCCTATTTGAATTTCATCCTTATGCTTAGTTTCCTTCACATAGGCTATTTCTACATCTTTTATATATTCTTTACTCCCATATTCAAAGAAATGATTTTGAATTATGTTAATATATCTCGCATTATTCATATGTCCATTATGATCAATATCCTCTAATGTCACTTTATAATGGAAGGTATCTATAATCTTTTGGGGATCAAGTCCTAGCTTTCGCTTACACTTTTCTGGGTAATTTGTAAAGTTCTCATATTCTCCATTAAAATTGATTTTATCTGAGCGAACTAATCCTCTTGTATTTAAATCAATGATAACCCAGTTGGAAATTCCTTGAACCAATACTTGTTCTTCTTTATCCCTTAAAAGATATTCACGTTCAAATTCTAAACGATTTTTTGGTTTAGGCCAAGTCACTAACTGAACTGTGTCTAAATATGGTGGTATCTTTTTTATTTCATAGCGCTGATATAAAACAACCCAAGCATAATTCTTTTCTTTTAAATCCTGATATCCAACACCTAAATCCTCTGCATGAAGACCAGCCAAATCCTGAAACATATCTAAAATGGCTGTAGGTCTTATGATATCATTGTAATCTACGTCCTTTGTATGAACAAAAAATTCCATTGTTTTTTTCATGAAACTCATCAACATCACCATATAAAATTATAGAACAAAATTGTAAAAATTGCACGATATTTTTGAAATAAAAAAAATATCAATAAAGGACACGTCCTAAATTGATACTATAATTATATTCACTTTTACAAAATGTGTCAATAAATACACTTATGAAAACGTAATCATAGATTTTATTTTTCAAATATGATACAATAGTTGATGGTGATTAATATGAACAATTATTTACAAAAGGCCTATGCCTTTGATGGAACTGTAAGAATATATGCTGCAATTACAACAGAGCTTGTACAGGAAGCCCAAAAGATTCATCAGCTGTGGCCTACTTCTTGTGCAGCCCTAGGAAGATGTCTAACGATTGCTAGTATAATGTCATGTACTTATAAATCTGGTGAGCATTTAACCATTAAGGTTTGTGGAGATGGTCCTATAGGGCAAATTACAATGGAAGCAACAGATGGACATGTACGTGGATTTGTTCATAATCCAGGCGTTTATCTTTCCTATAATAATGGAAAACTCAATGTTGGAGATGCTGTAGGACGAACTGGATATATTGAAGTCATAAAGGATTTACATATGCGCTCTCCTTTTTCTTCTACCTGTGAAATTGTGAGTGGGGAAATTGCAGAGGATTTCACCTACTATTTTGCAAAATCAGAACAAATTCCTTCTTCTGTTGGATTAGGTGTTCTAATCAATCCAGATGGAAAAGTTTTAAGTGCTGGTGGGTTCCTACTTCAAATTATGCCAGGCTGTAAGGAAGAAACTCTTCTAAAACTTGAGGAGCGTCTAAAAACACTAAAAAGCTGTTCTGAAATGATTCAAGAAGGCTATTCTGCTGAAGAAATGATTGAAGAAATCACAGAAGGAAATTATGAGCTTTTAGAAACAAAAGAACTTTCCTACTTCTGTCCTTGTAATAAGGAGCGCTTTAGAAAAGGTCTTATGAGCCTTGGAAAAATAGAACTCGAAGATATTTTAAATACAGATCATAAAGCTTCCATAACTTGCAACTTCTGTGGTAAATCCTATGAATTTGACTCTAACGAATTAGAAGAAATGGTCTCTACACTATCCCTTAAAGAAGCTTAAGCTTGGTGGATAAAAGCTAAATACTGAAAATAAAACAATCATGATTAAAAGAAAGACGACACTGTTAGAAAAGCTAACAAACGTCTTTTTTTTATAAATCATAAGGAACCCTATCAAAACAGCAACATAATAAAGAATGATATTTACTGCATCTACATCATACCCTAAAATCCCACTATAGGTATAGTAGCCTGTGACTATAATTGCGATAGTAACTAATATTGCTGATACAAAAGAAGAAAAAAGTTGACTCTTATCCTCTTTGTAAAAAGGAAGGCAGCATAGATAAAAGATTAAAAAAGGAAAAAGAACCAGTTTGCAATGTTCAAATATACTTTCATTCATAGGGAAGATAAAAAAAGGTATCCAATCATACATAAAATGAAAAAGAGTTCCTAAAGAAAAAACTACAAGAACTCCTATAATCGTTAATTTTTTCATATCATACACCTCTACTAATAGTATGTATGAAGAAAATCTGTTTATGCAAAAAGTTTTAATAGTAATGCAGAAAAATCATTAACAAAATCATCTGCAATTTTTACAAATGTTTCCATAACATAATGATCTTTTAATTGATAAGAAATACACTCAGTAAAATATTGCCATAGCTTCAAACAAACATCTTTTTTCACTTGAAGAACTAAAGACTTTTTTTCAATTTCCTTTTTAATTTGATTTAAAGTTTCATGCTGTTCCTGAGTTAACTCCCTATATGCCATCCCCATTGTCTCTTCTGTAAATACATCATTTAAAGGACGATATTTTACGATATGACAAGGATATGTGTATGTTTTTCCATCTTTGATTAATTCCTCAGTATATTCTTCTTCATCAATTTCTGTAACTACATAAATATCATCCTTGTTTTGAAGTTTAAAAATTGTGTGAACTAAAATATCATTTTTAAAGGAGTTAATTGGAATATATAGTTGGTCTTCTCCTTCAAAAACCTGTTTTGTAACAAATCCACCCAAATTTGGTTTACTATAGATGATCATCTGAAAGCTAGCAGAATATCTTTTTAATTCGCTATCTCCTTTTTCAATTGTCTTCTTTATCTTTTGTTTTGCTTGATTTAAAGCTTCTTTAATCCCCATTTAGAAACACCTCTACTATATATTATAAGATAAATTTACTTTTTTATCTACTCTTTTTGATACAATTATCGCAAGCACCCTTACAATTTTCCTCCTTTTGTCCAAAATAAGAACTAATATAGCGATGTCTACATTTCTTGGTTAAGCAATACTCTACCAATGCATCTAATTTTTTTTGATTTTGTTTTCGAATCACAGAATCCTCCTGTTGAT
This sequence comes from Anaeroplasmataceae bacterium, assembly GCA_029050385.1. Classification (GTDB taxonomy): domain Bacteria; phylum Bacillota_I; class Bacilli_A; order Acholeplasmatales; family Anaeroplasmataceae; genus Pelethenecus. The sequence continues at coordinate 4,269 of JAIDMV010000373.1, forward strand.
TGATAAAGTATTTAACTATATCAATATCTTTAAAAGAAAAGAACACAATTCCTTCACCATAGTTACCATCTCGTGAAGCTCTTCCCATCTGCTGAACTAAATCCTCTAAGGATTGTGGTAAGTCATATTCTATTACAAACCGAATATTTGGAATATCAATTCCCATTCCATAAGCATTTGTGCAAATCATAAGTTTTTGATTTCCATTCGTAAATGCCTCTTGATTCTTTTTTTTAAGTTCTATCTCTACTCCTCCATGATAGTACGCATTTGGAAAACCTAATTCTAAAAGTTGATGATGCAGCTCCTCTGTTTTCTTACGCGTAAGACAGTAGATGATTCCTCTATCATTTTTATGAGATTTTAAATATCTTATAAGGTAATTTATTTTATTATCTAAAGATACTACCTTATAAAATAAGTTAGGTCTATCCATTGGAACCTCAACAACTACAGGATTTTCTAAGTTTAGATATGTCTTGATTTTTTGAACTGTAGAATGCGTCGCAGTCGCGGTTAGTGCTAATAGCTTAGGTCTTCTTTCAAGGCATTCAATAAAGGTGTGAATTTTTCCAAAGGCCTCTCTAAACCCTTCTGCCCATAATATCGTATGAGCTTCATCAACAACGACCATAGAAACCTTAATCTCTTTTAAATGCTTTAAAAAATATGTATTTTCTAAACGCTCTGGAGAAACATAAATCAACTTATATTTTTTAATATTTGAATAAATCACAAGCTGTTCTTCATAGGACAGATTTGAATTGAATACCGTTGCAAGAATTCCTTTCTTTTTTAGAGTCTTCACTTGATCCTCCATTAAGGCAATTAAAGGAGAAATAACAAGACTTACACCATCTAACATTAACGCAAGCACTTGAAAGATAATGGATTTCCCAAATCCTGTTGGTAAAAGACCTATAACTTCCCTATCATTTAAAACTAAATCAATGATTTTATCTTGAGGATATTTAAACTTTTCATATCCAAAATACTTCTTTAAAACACTATATTTATCCATTGTACCACCCATAGCTATTATACAAAATCACCAAAGGAAAATCTAAAAAAAATGAATGGATAAAATATTTTTTTCTATAAAGAAAAACCTCTTAGTTTTTCACTAAGAGGGGAAATTTTATTCGTTTTCATATCCATTTGGATTGTTTTTCTGCCAGTTCCATGCA
>JAIDMV010000374.1 GCA_029050385.1 Anaeroplasmataceae bacterium
TCATGAAAATCTTTATAAAAACTATATCCTGAACAGCTAGTCATAGCCAATACCATTACAAAAAGAATTGACATTACGCTAATTGCTTTAATAAACTTTTTCATTTGTAAGCCTCCAAAATAAAATACTCTAGAAAATATTATAACTTAAAAGATACATTTTATCAATGTTTTTTTATTAGCTTATAACAAAATTCCAGTTTTCTTATTCAAAAAATGCACAGATTCAAAATGAATTAATCCTCATCATATTCTTTAGGAAGTAAAAACTCTCCACGATAATTTGAAAAGCCATCATCTGTATATTTTATAAAATGAGTAGGAGCGGTATTTTTTTGTGCCTTATAAATCCACATTTCTTTACTATCAAAGCAAAGAATCTCATCTATTCCGTCACCATCAATATCATAAACCTCTGCTGAAGTCATTGGATGACCATCATCAGGAAATGAAACCACCATATCCAAATTGCCATCTATTAATCCACCCTCTAAACTAGCATTTAATAAAGATAGAATATGATTTCCATCATAGTTTACTGGAGAAATCAGATTTCCATTAAAAGGTACTTCTCTTTGCTTTAAAAGCACACCATCGCTATTATAGATACAAATAATGCCATCGCTTCCCCAAAAGGCAGTAGCCATAATTTGAAGGCCCTCCTCTTCCTTCAAATATTTAGCCACACTAATTCTTTGAGCATGCCCTATTTCATTGTGCTTATAGATACTCCCGTCTAAAGATACAATGTTCATCCCCTCATTTCCAGAAGCTAAAATAAGTCGCTTTGGTTCTCCTTGTTTTAAGCGAGCATAAATAATCTCATCCGTGTGATCGCTATTCATTGGTAAAGAGAAAAGCATTGTTCCGTCATGGTCAATTAAATCATATCCTACAAACATCTCATCCTTACCATCCTGATCAAAATCAGCAATGTAAGGAAAATGTCCTGTATTTTTATGGTGATATCTCCACATCAATTCTAAATTCATATTGTAAGCCCAAACGTTTTGATAGCGGTCTTTCAATATGAAATCTCCCTTATATCCCAAGCCTTCAAAATCAGCAACACGAATGGCATCTACATTTAGCCTATAATAAGGTTCATTAGAAACATTCGGATCTCCTTCTATTATAGGTGTAGGCATTTCTTTAAGAATTTCACCTGTGAGCAAATCACAAATATAAACCATAAAATCCATAGAGTATATTACTTCAAACTTACCATCCCCGTTGATATCCGCAATTTGAAAAGGTAAATCACAAGAAATTAAAGTATTATCCTTAGAAGGATTCGCTTCTCCTTTTTGCCATAAGACATTACCATTATAATCAAAACAGGTCAAACAAGAAAGTCTTGCAAAAGAATCCCGTATCATTCTTTTTTGATGCTGCGCTAACAAAAATAAAGGTTTCCCATGAACCATACGAACTCTCAATTGTCTTCCACTACCAAAATTCTTTAAATCAATTTTATGGATACATTTTAAATCTGGATAAGTTTTCTTCTTTTCTAAAAGCCGTTCCTTCTCTTTTTGTTCTAGCAATTTATGCTTCTCATAATTATCCTCTGTCATCTGAATAAAAATGTCACTATAACGACATGCACTTTTTGCTACTAATCCAAATCTCAATCCTTCATGCAAAACACAATTTTCTTCAAAAATAAGTTCATCATCTACATAGACTTTAGTTTTATTAGAAATAAGAAGCTTGAAATGATAAGTTTTTAAATCATCAATAATAAATTCTTTTTTGGCATATTCTATAAACGTTTCTTCATTCCGATGGTAAAAAACAATTTCATTTTTCTTAATCCCAATAAAATCATAGACGCGGGAGGTTAGATAATTCCAAGCAATACCACAATAATTTTTTACTTCAAACAAGCGTAAATCAAATTCTAAAGTAAAACCTGCATAAAGTCTTTGCCTATGCACCAAGCAACAAAATACATTTTCAAATGCTCCTTTAGACTGATGCCCTCGGTTTTGTTCCATATATCTCTTTTTCCCATCTGAGGTCACTAGCCAACTCCCATCTAAGCTTCGCCATTGATGCAAACAAATCGGATCATACCAATTACCATAGTTTCCTTCTTGTTTGATATAGTGATATTCTCCTAAAGCAGTATGTCCTCTATCATAGGGAAATTCATTAAGTTCTAAATCAGTAAAGTTCTCATAAACTACTGTTTTCACTTTACATCCTCCAAAAGCTCTACTAAAGCATAAATGTTTGGTAAAATACGAACACCACCTTGATTTAAAACATTCGTAGATTGATGTCCACAGGAAACAAGCATACACTTTGCCCCCATAGCCTTTGCAACTTCTAAATCATGCAAAGTGTCCCCAACAAATAAAATATCTTCTCCTTTGATATGCTTCTCTTCCATAAACTTTAACGCTATGCCTACTTTAGATGCAGCATGAATATTATCTATCCCTAAAATGGCATCAAAGTAAGAAACAATACCAAAACTTTCACATTGTTCTAATAAATTGTTTTTTTCACTTGCAGAAAGAATAACTAAATGATACCCTTTCTCTTTTAACTTTTGAAAGGCTTCAACACTATTGGGAAATAGTCCACATTGTAAGGATAATGGCTGATAAGCAGCAATAAATTTGTCTGCTAAGGATTCAAAAGATTCTATAGAAAAATCTACTCCTGCAAGCTCATAATATTTTTTAACAGGAAATGTAAAAATATCCTTATACTGCTCCTTCGTAACTAATTTTTTGTTTTGATTTCTTAGAATATCATTTAAAAGTTCTAAGCATAAATCAACATCATCTATAATTGTTCCATTAAAATCTAAAAAAATATACTTACTCATTTTCCTCACCTAAAATCCTTTTTGCCTCTTGCTCAATCTGTATTCTTAACCACTCGGGCTCTATCACCTTAGCCTTGCTACCAAAACCCAAAACAAAGCTTTGTATAATATTCTTATTCTGCATACTGCATTCTAAAATAGTTTTATGTTCATCTAATTTCGTTATTCTTTGATTTTTTCCATAAATACGTTCTGATATAACCGTATATAAATCTGTAAGTTCTAGCTTAATATCATAGTATTCTCCATTTTGTTTCATACCATATTGATCAATATAGTCAGAACTTTGATAGGTTCTTAAAATTGTAAATTTAAGAGGTAATACATGAAGGTTTTGAATACGATTCAATTTGAAATATCCAAACTCATTTACTGTCTCATTCCAAGCAAGTACTAGCCATGAACCATTAAACACAAACACTTGATATGGATGAATAATATGTGTACTTTCTTTATTTTTAGAAGATAGATACCTTATCTCACATTTCTTACGAGCAGAAATAGCCTCTGTAAATGCTGTATACCGTTTTAATAATTCTTCCTTTGCCATGGCAAGAGGATATCTATCTATAATTTTTATGTCTGTACTAAAGGATTCCATATTCGTACTTAATACCTTTGATATTGTTTTTAGATACTCCTTGTATTCTAGATAATCTGCTTGTCGCTCTAAAAAAGCCACACTAGATTTTAATAAATCTACTTCTTTTTGGCTTAACTTAACAGCTGGTAAAAGACTATCTTTATTTAGATGATATCCACCATATACTCCACGAACAGATTCAATATCATAGCCACAGTTTTGTAGAGTTTTTATATATTCAATTACATTTCTTGGATTAATCTCCAATACTTCTGCTATCTCATTTTTGCTCATTATATTTTTAGCTGAAAGAAGCTGAAGTATCTCTATACAGAGCATTGTTTTGTTCATGTTTACCACCTTCTATCATTGTATCAAAAAACAACAATTTATTCAATTTCTTTCAAAAGAAAAAGAGAACAAATAAATTGTTCTCTTCCCTATTCTTTGTTATTTATGCTTACTTAAGATATCTTTCATATCCTCTGCTAAATCACTACGTTTTAAAGAAAAATCTATTGTAGCATCTAAAAAGCCTTTCTTAGAGCCAATATCATATCTTCTACCATCAATAGCCAAAGAATATACTTTCTCTTTAGACATTAATCTTAATATAGAATCGGTCAATTGAATTTCTCCACCTGCACCTCTAGTTTGAGTTTTTAAATATTCAAAGATGGCAGGAGTTAATACATATCTTCCACCAATAGCTAAATTAGATGGGGCAACCTCTTTTGCAGGTTTTTCAACGACGCTCTCTAATTCTACTAAGGCATCATTAGAAGTAACTTTTGGCTTGCAAATTCCATATTTAGATACATCCTCATCTGGAACAACTAACGTTCCAAGAATAGAAGATCCTGTTTGGTTATAAGCATTAACGAGTTGTTTAGTTGCAGGCTCTTTTCTACCTACATAAACGTCATCACCTAATAATAATGCAAATGGTTCACCATTAGCAAACTTTTCTGCACATAATACTGCATGTCCTAAACCGAGTTGTTCTTCTTGATAAGTAAATTCTACATGAATTTGTTTAGGTAAAGCTTCTACAATCTCTAGTTCTTTTGTTTTATTTTTTGACTTTAAAAAGTTTTCTAAAACTACATTATGTCCAAAATGTGTACGTATACATTCCTTTTCAGAATTGATAATGATTAGAACCTCTTCTATACCACTTTCAATTGCTTCACGTACAATGTATTCAATTGTAGGTGTGTCGACAATTGGAAGCATTTCTTTAGGAACTGCCTTCGTAAATGGTAAAAAGCGTGTTCCAAATCCAGCTGCTGGTATAACTGCCTTTCTAATTGGTTTCATTTTCATTCACCTTCTACTTTAGAATTTGTCTTTTTTGTTGTTGGTTTTTTAGTGGTTGTAGACTTAGATGAAGCTGCCTTTGTAGAAGCTGCTGGCTTCTTTGTCGTAGTCTTTTTTGAAGCAGTTTTGGCTGTAGTTTTCTTAGGAGTTGGCTTTACCTCTTCTACTTTTTCTTCAGTTTTAACTTCTTCATCAGCTATAGTATTTCCCTCTTGAGTAGGTTCTACTACTAAATCTTGATTTTCTTTAGGAGTAGATTCTTCATTAGATTCCTCAACTTTTGATTCTTCTACTACGGAACTATCTACCTCGTCATTTGATTCAACAGGTGTAGGCTGTTCTTCTTCCACTACAGGTGCAACAACTTCTCCAGCCGTAACAGTTTCTAATGACTCATCTGCAGATGTATCAGGTAATACTGTCTCTTCCGTCTTTATCTCTTTTATTGGCTTTCCCTTAGTTCTAGATACAGCTTTACCATTAACAATGATTTTAGAATCTCTTGAGTAATCCTTATAGTTTTCTCTTGAGAAAATTCTTTTGATTGCACTGAAATGGAACAATAGTACATAGAATAATAAAATAACAAGAGCATATAAAGCAAGCATACCTACTGTTTGCCATACTAGTTTACTTGGTGTTACAACATTTCTTTCATATCCAATAGTATATCCTGTGTTAGGACTTGCTTCTGCAAATTCTTTTTTCCAAGTATCAAACTCTTTACTCCAAGTATTATTTAACTCTTTTAACTTACTAGAATCTCCTTCAGCTGCTAAATAGGAGCTAAGGTAGGTATTATACTTAGTAAAGATTTCTTCTACTTTAGAATCCTTATAAAAGTCTTGAGAAAAATCCAAATTGGCATCTACACTATAGATTACATTTCCATCACAATCCTTAATGGAAAGCTTATGAATAGTACCATTCATTTCTTTTGCCATTTGATTAATCATTGTTTCTGTAAATGTAATACGCATAAAGTTCCAATTTGCATTTGTATTGGTTACTTCTCTAGCATTATTTAATAATACTTCCTCTTTTGATTTAGGTTCCTTTACATAAACACTACTATTAATGTTTTCACTTACTACAAAATAATAATCATATGAAGAAGATCCTGCATCATTTGACGAAAACTCTATTGCTGTTTTGTTAAAACTAGATGTTCCGTCTGTTGCAGTATCAACAGAGAATTTAGCATTAAAAATATAAATGTAATATGCTTTTTCAAATTCTAAATATCTTGTAGAATTATCTTCATCTCCATAAGTAACATCTGTTTGAGATGTTGCAGGATAAATCATCAAATCCAATTTATCTGAATTGTTATCGGCAATTGACTTTGTGTCAAAGCATCCTCCCCACACCATTGGAACTTTATAATATTCTTCTTTTTCAATTGCACTTTTAACTATACCCTCTAAATGATTCATTTGGTTAGAACTATATCCTATGATGTATACTAATATACC
>JAIDMV010000375.1 GCA_029050385.1 Anaeroplasmataceae bacterium
CCATAAAGTAAGACAGGGAAGCTGACATAGCCTCCTGTAGAAATAATTGCAGTGACATTTTTTAATTTTAGCCTAAAAAAGCATTTTAAAATTCCTAAAATATGATTGTTTTTTAGGTTCATTCCATAAAAATGAATTTGATGCTTCTGGCAAAGACGTTCTTCTAAGGAATTATAGGCACCTACATAACAAACATCCGAAAGCTTTTTGGATAAAGCCAATAAGGGCATAATATGCCCACCCGTTTTTCCACCAGTTAAAACAATCATTGTTATCACCATTAAAACCTATGAATATATCAAAAAAAAAATACCCAATTTCTTGGGTAATTCCTTTTATTCATCGTCTTCTTTTTGATATTGTTCAATCTCTTCCTCTGTTGCATCTCGTACAATAACCTTTATTCTTTGAATTCTTCTGCCATCGACCTCAGCTATTGATATATCTAAAGCCTTAGCATAATCTTCATATTCTTCTGTTTCTTCACTTGCCATAGTATAACAAGCAATATAGGTCATTGTAAAACCAACCTGTGGTATGCTTTCACATTTTGCAAAAAGCCATCCAGATAGTTTAGAAGGTACATCCTCTGGAACATCACCAATATGCAAACGTTCAAAGAAATCATCTACATACATTTCTGCATCCACAAGATATGTATTTTCTGCTGTCTGTGCAAAAAAGATATCATCTTCTCCAGCGATATCATGCTCATCATAGATTTCGCCAACAAGCTCTTCTAAGGCATCTTCCATAGTTACCATACCAGCAACATCGCCATATTCTCCACTTACAATCGCAATCATTGTTTTTGATTTTTGAAGTTCTACAATTAAGTCATCTGCTTTCATTTGACTAGAAACAAATTTCACTGGACGAATCAACTTTTTCCAAGATAATCTAGGATTCTTTATCAATGCTGGAAAAAAATCACGCACATATAAAATACCAATGATGTGATCCTTATCCTTCTTGAAAACAGGGAAACGGGAATAGTTTACTTCCATAAGAAATTGCTTAACTTCTTCTAAAGTAGAACTATAATCAATAGCAATCATATCAATTCTTGGAACCATTATATCGGAAACAGAGCGTTCCTTTAAATCCAAAACATTTTTAATAATACTTGCTTCATCATCTTCTATAGTTCCGCTTTCTTCCATTTCATAAATTAAAATATTGAATTCTTCCTCATCTAATGTCTTTTTCTCATCTTCAGAGCCTTTTTTA
>JAIDMV010000376.1 GCA_029050385.1 Anaeroplasmataceae bacterium
CTATTTTACTTGCAGAAAAATAGGAATCTAATTTCAATCCTGTTCTTGCTAGAATTTCATCTTTATATTCCTCTAGTTCAACACAACGCTCCATCGTTCTTCTACACTGCCATACTATCGCATTATAAATTGGTTCTCCTGTCTGTTTATCCCACATTACAACGGTTTCTCTTTGGTTGGTGATTCCCATACCAATGAGCTCTGAATGCTTTACTCGTGCCTCTGTTAAGGCAGTAGAAATCACACTTCTTACACTAGATAAGATATCTATAGGATCATGTTCTACCCAGCCTGGCTTTGGATATATTTGCTTGAACTCTTGCTGGGCTTGTCCAACTACTTCTCCATTTGTATTAAAAAGAATTGCCCTACTCGACGTAGTTCCTTGATCAATTACTAAAACATATTTCAAATTGCAACACCTTCTTGTTTTGATTTACTTTCTCAATCAGTTTATTTCTTAATTCCATTATAGTATTTTACATATCTAAAGTCAAACAAAAAGCCCTACAGAATACTCCATAGGACATTAAAGTAATATTGCTAAACTTATAAATAGGGATGCTTGTACAATTAATGCAACCATATTATTCAAAGGAAAATACCAGTGCTGGGTCTTATGCCTTACTGCATATATCCCTAAAAATCCACCTATTCCTCCCATAAGCCATGGTAGGATAAGGAGTGTTTTTTCCTTCGTTCTCCATAACCCCTTCTTGGCTAGCACCTTATCTCTTTTATAAACTATAGCGGTAATCAAAGACATAATAATCTCTACTATTGCTAAAACCCATAAAAGAAGTTCCTTATTAGTCAACGAATTCGAACTCAAAATCAAAGATGCGAACAGTATCTCCATTTTGTACCCCTAGCTTTCTTAAGGAATCATCTAGACCATACGTTCTAAGCTGTCTTGCAAAACGCATACGGCCATAATCAGAATCAAAGTCTGTCATATCAAATAGACGCTTTAATTTTGTTCCTGTAACATTATAGACACCATCACTTTGTTTTTCTATGGTAAAGAAAGGTTCTTCCTCTCTTATCCCATATTCTACCTCTTCTATTTCCTCATCCTCAAACAAAGAAAATTCTGGTGTGACAGCTAAGATATCTGCAATCTTATATAATAATTCATCTAAATTCTGTTTTGTATAAGCAGAAATTTCGATGATAGGTTCTTTAACCTTTTTCTTAAATTCTTTTAAATTCTCTTTTGCAGATTCCATATCCATCTTGTTTGCAACAATGATTTGTGGACGCTTTGTCAAATTCATTTTATAGCTTGCAAGTTCTTGATTGATAATTTGATAATCTGAATATGGATCTCTTCCATCTGTTGCAGCCATATCAATAATATGGACAATAACTCTACAACGCTCAATATGTCTTAAGAATTGCAAGCCCAATCCAGCCCCTTGATGTGCTCCTTCGATAATACCAGGTAAGTCAGCCATAACAAAGCTTCTGCCGTCAGCAACTTCCACCATACCTAAATTTGGAACTAAGGTAGTGAAATGATATTCTGCTATCTTTGGTCTGGCCTTAGATACTGCGGCAATCAATGTAGATTTTCCTACACTAGGGAATCCAACAAGACCACAGTCCGCTAAAACCTTAAGCTCACAGCGAATGCTTTTCTTTTCTCCAGGTTCACCCTTCTCACAAAAATCAGGACATTTTAGAGTCCCAGTAGCAAAAGCCATATTTCCTCTACCACCACGACCGCCTTTACAAACAAGGACTTCTTGTTTGTGCTTTGTAATATCACCAATCACTCTTCCTGTTGTCTCATCAAATATGATTGTTCCAATAGGAACTTTCACATAAGTATGAGAAGCATTTGCCCCTGTCATACCCTTATGAGCCCCTTTTTCTCCAGGGTTACCCTTGATAATTTTATTATATCTTAAATCTAACAATGTAGATAATCCTTCTTCACCAACAAAAATGATAGAACCACCATTTCCGCCAGTACCACCAAAGGGACCACCCTTTTCTACTTTTAGTTCTCTACGATAGGCAACAATACCATCGCCACCACGTCCAGCCTCAAGCTCCATCTTCACTAAATCAACAAACATAAGCTTTTCCTCCTTTTAAGGATTAAAAAGTGCCCAAGAACTTGGGCACCTCATTTTTATTATTCTGCAACTGGATAAACAGAAACCTGCTTTTTGTCGCGACCCTTACGTTCAAAACGTACGATACCTGCTACCTTAGTAAATAAAGTATCATCGCCACCACGTCCAACATTATTGCCTGGGAATACTTTAGTACCTCTTTGACGATATAAAATTGAACCTGCAGTTACATATTCACCGTCACTAGCCTTAGCACCAAGACGCTTAGCTTCTGAGTCACGGCCGTTCTTAGTTGAACCAACACCTTTTTTAGATGCGAATAATTGTAAATTAAGCTTTAGCATATAAGAAATCCTCCTAGTTAATAAATTTTAAATTCTTCGGATATTGCTTTGATATTTCCTCTAAGGTATATTCTAAATTCTCAAATATAGCATTTGCAGTTAAGTCCGTTGTCTTTACCTGTAAACGGAAATATCCTTCCT
>JAIDMV010000377.1 GCA_029050385.1 Anaeroplasmataceae bacterium
CATCAGGAACCGTTAATACGCAAGCAATACATATAAGCTTTAGATTAGATATAGAAAAAGATACTTATGATTATAATGAGGAATTCATAATAAGATATCGAATAGATCACTTTAATCCTGAGAGAGAAACAGGTGATTTAAAAATAAAGTTTATATCAGATTATTTTACTTTTTTATCCCCAACAGAATATATTTATAAAGATTGTAAAGAATTTCATATTGACTTGGGAGTTGCCGATTCTCCTGTTGATATTCAACTTAGAGTAAAGGCCACAAAAATGACTCCTGGAATAGATAACATTTTAGTATTAGTAGACTTTGATATGTCTGAAGAATATAAGGCAGAACTCAGAAGAAGACATAAAGAAGATGAAGAAGAATATGGAAAGAACTTTAATTTCTATAACGACTATAATCATTATTATAATAATGACTTTCAGCTAATGCAGTTTATATATCATATCAATGATGAATTAGGAACTATCCTAATAGATGAAAGTAATTCGAAAACTATACAATATCAAGCAGAGGATAATTCCTATCAAAAAATCATTGTTGAGGCATTTGATTTGGCGATGTATAAAAGCTTAAATCGATTATATGAAAAGAATATTATCACGAAAAGAGAATATGTCGATCGGATATTTAGGTGTGCATCTGAAAATAGACCTATGGTAATTTCAGTAATGCCATATGTAGAAAATAATAGAGATAGCTACACATATTATTCAGATAATATTAGAATGTTTTTTTCTATAGATGAGAAATGTTTAACTTATGGCTATGATGTAACACCAAATGTACGTGCAAAACAATTAATTAATATTGCTTATGAAGAAGGAATAATCACAAAAGAAGAATATGATACTGAAGTTGATTTAATTGATTCAACATTTGTCAAACACAATCATTATAGCACTTTTGATTTCCCCTCTAAAATAGTAATTGACTATTATATGATTTCTGAGTTAATTCCATTTGATGACTATCAATCGTATTGGTGTGATTACATTATTAGAAAATAGTATATAGGAGAAAAGTTGTATGAAAAAAACAATAAGTTTTTCAGTTATAATATTAGCTCTATTTTTGGGCATTTCTATGAATGTTAACGCAGCAGAAGATACACCTACTTCTTATAGTACTAACGATATAGAAGAATATAATGTAGATAAGAGTGTAACCGAGCATTCAACATTGATGGAAGAGTCCCCAATATTAGTTCTTTCAGAAACACCTGACACGTATGTAGAAGGAATTCTTGAATGGGAAGATGAAGATGGTGATAATCAAAGTTTAGGAGTTAATGTTCATCCATTACAATATGTTCTTGTAGAATTATGGGATATACATCCTAGTGGAAGGAAAAAATTAGGCTTAACCTATACAGATAAAAATGGATACTATCAATTTGACTTTAAAAAAGACACACAACTCTTAGATTTTAGCAATGAGAACCATAATTTGAGTATAGAATTAGTAGCTGAAGGTGAAAACATAAAAGTCTGCAATAGTAATGGCAATAAATATAGTGTGAATATAGGTTATAAAGAAAATTTTAAAATTGGAGATATGTTAAATTTTTCTAAGATTTTTTTAATGACTGGAACTGTTAAAAATAAATTCGCTAATGAAACTGAAACAATTGATAGATTCATTTGTCACGCTCTTCAAATTACACAGCCTGTTATTTATGCATCAAAATATGTAAAAGAAATGTATGGCTCCTACATTGCCCCTACAACTATCGTATATCCACATAATCAATCCGACAATGATCCCGCATGGTTTGATTTTGAAAAGCGCACAATTTTTATAGGAAGATCCACTAACTCAGTTTATCCCATTTATTCCTTGTGGGATATGATAATGCATGAATATGGACATCATATTCAAATGGGATTAGGTTTTGATGATGGTCCAGGAAATGATCATTATGATGTTCGAATGGCAGATCATTATATGAAACATTTTAAAGGTTTTACAGAAGAGGATAGAAGTCCTAATTCTAATGAAGAACCTCAATGTACAAGTTGTGCAGCTGCAAAGAAGGCTATAAAGGAAAGAGACTGCAAACTCCAGGGAAACAAGATGGCGTGGGAGGAATGCTTCCCAACTTATTTTGCTATAGTGGCACAACAGTATTTTGCAGAGGATTTAATGAATATTCCAAATGTAGGAGATTCTAACTATATAGGTTCTAGAGGTTGGGGATATTCCTTAACAGATAGTAGAAAATTAGGAGAGGATAATGAAGGAACAATTCAGTCCATTTTCTATGAAATGTATGATGACAGTAACTATGATACGGATAGAGATGGATTAGTTTTAGGTCATAAAACTATGTGGGATTTGCTTACTAATAGTCATGCAACTACATTTCAAGAATTTGATACTTACTTTAGAAATAACCATTCTAATAAAGAAGAACTTTCCGTCTATGGAAGAATTCTATCTTATTATGGACTAGCTCCATCTATCGCTACTGCAGATCAAATCGATATAAATGGTGCTAGCTTTAGCTGGTCTTATGCGCTTGAACAAGATTCAAGATATTATAACAATTATAGTTATCAACTAAATTTTTACGATTCTAGTAGGAATTTAATTGGAAGAAGTAATGTTACAGAAAGGGATAGTCTTTCTCTCGATGAATATCTATGGGAAAATGTGATGAATTCAGGCAGTTTTTTCTATGTTTCTGTGACAAGATATGAGAATAGCTACCCTACAACAAGCTATGAGGGAGAATGGACTAGATATTCTACTCCTGAGGTGATAACATTACTTTATACTTCAAATATCACCAAGTCACTTGGAACTGGAGAATGTCACTGGTATAGTTTTACTGCTCCTGAAACAGCTCATTATGTCTTCAAAACCTCAGGAGATATGGATACTTATGGTGAACTTTACCATAGAATTACAGTCGGTCAAAGTACAAATGGACGAATCACTTATGAAGATGATATAGATGATGAAGATCATAATTTTATGATAACATATGCACTAAATAAATCACAAACGATTTATTTGAGAGTTAGAGGGTTTAACTGGATAGGTACAGGTGAATATACAATTTATATGTATTCTCCAAATCATCTGCATGGTTATACTTACTCATATTTTCCAAAAGATGATAACTATCATTATTCCTATTGCTATTGTGGAAGATATCTCGAAGTAGAACATAAATATCTAATAGAGGGGATTGGGCGTAGATGTATTGTTTGCAAGCACTATACAGAAGCACCTTTCATTCCTATAACAAAAAATAAGAATGAAAATGATGAAGTACTATATCTTGAAAAAAAGGATATTTTGGAAGAAATTTCCTCTTAAAATCCACTTTATAACATCAAATTTTTAAAATGTTAATTTAAAGTGCGGTCTTTCCAACTTGTTTTGCTTGTATTTTTTCTAAACAAACTATAGAATAAAAGTAAACAAGGAGGAAGGACTAATGACTTTTGGTGAACATTTAATCCAATTAAGAAAAGAACATAATTTATCACAAGAGGATTTAGCTAGTAAAATTCATGTGACTAGACAAACGATTTCAAAATGGGAACTAGGAATTACAGTTCCTGACATGGATATATTAATAGATATTTCTAGGCTTTTTTCAATTTCTATAGATGAGCTTGTTGGAAACGAAGAAGAAAAGAAAAAAGAAGTCAAACCAAGAACTAGGGTTTATGAATATGTTAGTAAAAGGAAAGTATTTGGACTTCCTTTAGTACATGTACACTTTGGTGTTGGTCTATATCGTGCCAAAGGAATTATCGCTATAGGAAATATTGCTACGGGAGTCATTTCTATTGGACTTTTATCCGTTGGAATAATTTCCTTAGGTCTATTTGCCTTAGGATTATTTACTTGGGCTTGTTTCTCTTTAGGACTACTGGGAGCCTTAGGCGCTATTTCCATCGGCGCGTTTGCCTTTGGTGGGGTTGCAATAGGAGTAGTAAGCTTCGGTGGTTTATCTATAGGTCTTTATATTTATCTTATAAACATCTTACGCTGCCGACGATCTTACGCGTGTAGATA
>JAIDMV010000378.1 GCA_029050385.1 Anaeroplasmataceae bacterium
ACCTGTAATTACTAGTGCTCTTAAAAAGGCTTTAGTAAAGTATAATAAAAAACAACCTATTATCTTAGGACCAGGTGTAAAAACAGGAGTATCCTTAAAGGTCGATGATCCAAAGACTGTAGGAGCTGATATTATTTGTGATGTTGCAGGAATCAAAGGATTAGCAGATGAAGCTATTATTGTGGATTTGGGTACTGCCACAAAATATATCTATACAAAAAATCAGGTGTTTTACGGAGTAAGTATAGCGCCAGGAGTTAGCGTTTCGATGAAGGCTTTAGTCAATAATGCAGCTTTGCTTCCAAGTGTGGAACTCATTTGTCCAAAAAAGGTCATTGGAACATCTACAGTAGGCTGTATACAATCAGGTGTCATTTATGGCGGTGCTGCTCAAGTGGATGGTATGATTGAGCGAATCAAGGAAGAAGTAGGCTGTAAGGATGCCAAAGTGTTTGCTACTGGAGGGTTGTCTAGTCTGATTGTACCTTTATGTAAAAATGAGATTACCTTGCTGGAAAGTCTTACCTTAGAAGGTCTTTTAAAAATATATGAATTAAATGTTTAGGTGCCAATATGTTAGTATTATATATTACAATCGGAGTACTTGTAGGTTTAATTTTTATTTTATATGTTCTTGCTATGCTTGTTCATCGTAGTACTTTTGGAAAACGATGGGAGCCAGATGGAATTGTAACTTATTATAGTCCTATTGATTGCCCAAATATAAGAGAAGAAAATGTAGAAATATCTACTAAAAAAGGGATATTAAGAGGAAAACTATATTTTTATTCTAATGAGAAATATAGGGGCATTTTAATATTTTCCCATGGAATGTGGGGATCACATAAAGCTTATTTTCAAGAGATAGAGTACCTTGCAAGAAATGGATATATGGTTCTTGGTATAGATGCTTATGGTACAGAACTATCCGATGGAAAAAGTATAAGAGGTCTAGGAAATAGTCTTTTGACACTAGACAAGGCTGTCAACTATATAAAAAAGAATTATCCTAAGGAAAAAATATATGTTATGGGTCACTCTTGGGGTGGTTTTGCAGCAGCAAATATAGCTAAATATCATCAAGATCTAACTGCGATAGTTGCTATGTCTCCATTTCTTAGTGTGGCTAAAATATTGAAGCACCAGTTACCTAGGATTTTATATCCAACAATTCCATTTTTAGTTTTAATTGATGCAGTGCATTGTGGAAAATATAGTTTCGCCAATGCCAAAAAGACTTTAAAAAATACACATGTAAACACATTAATTCTGCATTCTAAGGATGATCCAATGGTACCTTACTCAGCTGCAACAGGTCATTTACAGATGACCATTAGTAATCCTAAAGTTCAGTATGATATTGTTGATGGAAAAAAACACAATCCAGATTATACAGTTGAGGCTCTTGCTTATACACAAGATTCTTATGCAAAGCTGAAAACAATAACAACTGCTGCAGATAAGTTGGAGTTTAAAAAGAATTTAGATTATCATAAAATGGGAGAACTTGATGAAAAAGTATTTGAGGATATACTAGATTTCTTGAAATTGCAATAGAAGTATGATATAAATAGTAGAGAATGAAGAGGTGGTATGAT
>JAIDMV010000038.1 GCA_029050385.1 Anaeroplasmataceae bacterium
AACTTAAAGGAATTGAATGTTTTAGAAATCAACCAAGAGGAATTTGTAAATAACATTCTTCCTGAAGACAGGATTATTTTAGTTGGTGGGGATGGTACTTTAAATCACCTAGCAAATGCGCTAAAAGGCCATAGCTTAGAAGCTTCATTCTATCTATATCGTGCTGGAACTGGAAATGATTTCTTAAGAGATATCCACGAGAATGGAAATGTAGTTTTATTAAATCCATACTTAGAAAATTTACCTAAAGTAAAAATCAATGAGAAAGAAACGTACTATATCAATGGTATCGGCTTTGGAATTGATGGAATGGTATGCGAGGTTGCAGATGCTCTTAAGGCTAAAGGAGTGACCGATATCAATTATACAGCTATTGCTATTAAGTTATTATTAACCAAATATAAATGTCCTAATGCTAAGGTTTTGGTAGATGGGAAAGAACTGAATTTTAAGAAAGTATGGTTCGCCTCTGCGATGAACGGACAATATTATGGAGGCGGAATGATGGTAGCACCAAAGCAGGATCGTCTATCTGATAAGTTATCCTTTGTGATTATGCGTAAGGCTTGCCGTCTTAACGCTTTACTCACATTCTCTAAAATATTTAAAGGAGAGCATTTAAAAAAGAAAAAATACTGCACTTTAATTGAGGCAAAGCATATTGAAGTAACATTTGATCGTCCAACTGCCCTTCAAATTGATGGAGAAGTTGTAAGCAATGTAACACACTATGAAGCGTGGAAGTAAGGATATCCTTAAAAGGGTATCCTTTTTTATATGCTTTTAAATTTATTTATAATCTCTTCAATATTTCCTATTTTTCCTTTTAAGGTTTCTATCGCATCATCGACATTTGAAGATTGGGAAGGAGAAGAATCTAAATTTTGTGCTTGTGCACCTATAGTTTGAATTACCTCACCTAAAAGGTTATAGAAGTTTCCTAAAGAAGATTGCTCATTTGAATTTAAGCCCTCACTTAAAAGAATTCCAATAATGTATGCCAAGGTTGCAAATTCAAAAGGATTTAAGGATAAAAGTAGTTGACTTAGACTAGTTATTGGGTTTCTAGACATAAAAAACCTCTTTTTTTAAAAAAAATTAAAATAAAAATATAAAAAATGACAATTTTTGGTAATTATTTATTATGAAGCACAAAAGAAAGGAAAATGTTATGAAAAAAATTGTAGCTGTTGCGTTATGTTTCATTTGTATCATCTTATGTGGCATGGTAGAATGTTATGCCGAAGATTCGTATGAAACGTATAACGAAATTATGATGGTAGATGGTAAACTACTTAGATATTTTACCGAAGAAGAAATGAAGGAATACATGACCCATGTAAAAAAAGCCACATTTTGGGGTGTAAATGTTTATACCGTAAATCAAAATGTTGAAGTCACCTATATTTCTTCTACACTATACAATGTTGAAAATCGTGGAGATACAGATGTCAGCTATGAGCTTGATGTCGTAGTGGATGTCTCCAATAAGACTTCCTGGAGTGTCTCAGGAAGCTTAAGTGGTACTGCAAAGGGAAGCATTAAAAGCTTCAAAACAGACTTAGCTGCCAAAGCTGGAGTAGATTATAGCAGTACAACTACAACCTCAAGAAAGGAAACTCAAAAGCTCAAAGTCACTGTAGAAAAAGGGAGTAGAGCAATTGTTTATCTTATGGGGAGTGCGCGTGTGACCAATGGCGTTTGTGCCTGCTATATCTGTTTTATCAATGTTGCAAGCTGTGGCTTTGAATACTTTACTTTAGTAAATCAATATCCTAGAATGGAGAAAAGAAAGCTATGAAAAAGCTCATTTTAGGAGTGACTTTATCTAGCCTTATTCTTTTAGGAACAATATTCATCATAAGTAAAAGTAAAAGACCTACAAATCAGGATATCTATTATACAATTCCTAGAATTTTAACTTATCATTATGAAGAAAACAAAAAAATGTGCTTCGAAGTTTTCGTTAATAATGAAAATACACTCATCGAATTTGTTGAAGAAAATAGTTATTTTTTAGTCGATGAAAGAAGTAGCTATCAACTACAAGATGTTCTAGTGACTAAAGAACGAGACTACACAACAAAAGAGGAGACTTTTTATAAATACACGATATCCTGTAGTCTTTTAAATATCTCTAATGAGGATATGATTTTTAAGGATTGTTCCTTAAAAGTAAAGAATGATTCTTTTACTTTAGAATGCTATATAGGATATGTTGGCATCTATAGACAGGAGTATTTGCCCTTAGATTTTAATGATCTTTATGGAAATTATGCCTATATTAATGGAGAACTCCATATGGTTGGATTTACGATACAATTCAATGAGATGTATAAAGAGCTTTATAACGTTACTATCGGTCCAGCTTATGTAGATTTTACCAAAATCGAACAGGATCAGCTTTATGATAGTGAACGCCTAGAGGCCAGTTTAAAGCATTCTTTGATAGCAGAAAAAAAGAATCAAGATCATTTTAAATTAAAAGCTAAACAGAATCACTATTA
>JAIDMV010000039.1 GCA_029050385.1 Anaeroplasmataceae bacterium
GAAAATAATAAGAATGTTACCACATTTGAAAAGGAAGGAACCTATACAGTTGCTATCTCCCTTGCATCTTTTAGTAAAACTTTTAGTGTTGAGGTGACAGATAGCCGTAGCTATACAGGTATTGAATTAGATACAACAAATGTAGCTAAGGAATTCCATGCTACGTCCTTTAATTATGATAATTTAAAAGTTTATGGTATTAGCGCTACTGGAAGAGAATTATTAGCAGAAGGCACAGATTATCAAGTGACTTTATCTTATAATAATAAGGTGGTTTCAGAATTTTCAGATGCGGGTACATACATTGTAACTATAACCTATTTAGGTCCAAGCTGTGAAAATAATAAAGGTTTTTATACAGTCAAATTTATGAAAGAAGTATCTAGGATGTCCCTAGATACTTCTCTTGTAAAAAGTGAATATATAGTTGGAGAAAACTTAGATATTTCTAATTTAGGAGTTATATTGGAATATAGGGATAATACAACTGGAACACTTTCTCTTTCCCAAATCAAAAGAGAACTTTTTAGAAATGGTGTTTCTGTTAATTCTCTATCTGAAGTTGGTGAGTATCAAGTCAAGATTATTTATGGTGATTTTGAGAAGAGCTTCTCAATTTATGTTTCAGCAGCAAGACAATATCTAGGTCTTGAACTAGATACAACTAAAGTAACAAAGATATTTAATGGGACTCAATTCAATAGTAATCAGTTAAAGGTTTATGGTTTAGATACAGGTGGAAACAGAACGGAATTTTCTATGGGAGATTTGAAAATAGAGCTTATCTTTAATGGAGAAGAGGTAAGCGCCTTTTCAGTCTCAGGTACCTATACAATCAAGGTGACCTATATTGGAAGTTTAGAAATTCTTTCAGATACAGAAACCTATGAAGTAGAATATACAGCCAAGCAAATTCAATTTGCTTACTCTGGACCAAATGTACCAACAACACCTTGGGAGGTGGATCTACATTATCCTATAGATTATACTTCCTATATCCAAGTACCAGATTCAACCTATGTATTTTTAGGATTTAGTGGAGATTTTGAAGGTACAAATCTTGTTAAGATTTATGTTGATAAAAAGAAAACAGGTAGTACCTGCACATATACTTATGTTACTCCTCGATATGAATATATTTATTCTGATACAGTTATGAGTACTCCAGAAGTACCTTCCTACCTTTTAAAGGAAAATGAGGTATTTGATCATTTTGAACTGGTAGAATCACTAAGTGATGCAAATTATAAGCTTTATGTGGCTGTTTGCATTGAACAAACAATAGAACCAATAATTTCTATTAGTTCTGTTCATACTGCTAGTATTACACTTCCTGCTTCCGAAAATGCTACAATACAAGGAATGCTTAAGGATAGTGATGGAAATGAAAAGACATTTTCTAGTCTATCTCAAGAATTTACAAATCTAGATCCAAATCTGCAGTATACCATTTCTGGATCTATTGTAACAAGTAGTGGTGCAATGAAAATTGTGGAAACCTCTTTTACAACAAATGTTGCATCAACATTAACCTCAATTACTGAGGACCAAGCTGTTCGTCATGTATCTGCGGGTAGTTTAGAAATAGATTGTACACCTTATCTTCAAGCTGTACCAAATGGATACCAGCTCGTAGGCTTTCAATTAACTAATGAAGCTGGTGAGGTTGTTGCCGAGATTATGTATACTCCTGGAATGGAAACTGCCTATTTTACAAATCTTTCAGATAATACAAAATATTATGTTTATTCCTGTTATAAAGAAGTAGGACCAGTTTCCTTTAGCCTAAGAGAAGAAAGTAAATTCACTTATAATTTCCGTTTTGTAGGCTTTTGGATTATATCCTATGGAGATGAGTTATATCGAATTCGTATGCAATATCAAGGAGATACATTATATACATGGTATGTCGGTGATTATAATTATCTAGATAATGTACAACTATGTCAATTTGTACTTCCTAATGAGCTTAGGGATTATGTATTAGTTGGATGTGAAGTACCTCTTTATAATGTAACAGAAGATATTGATGTTGAAGTGATTTTAGTAAAGAAATCAGCAAGTCAAGAATTAGTAGTTTTCTATGGCTTTCAGTATGTTCTTTTAGGATATGAGTTTGTAACCCCAGGTGCAACTCCATCTTATCCTACACCACCAGCATCTGTAGACTGGGGAAAATACACTTATGAGTTTACTTCTTGGAATGAAAATACAATGTTTATTGGCGATACTTTCATCCAAGCTTATAAAGCGGGATATAAATGTATAAATGAAACCACCTTTAACCTTGTATATCCTTATGAGTTCTATCTTTTCACAGATAAGCTTTATAGAGAACGCACTATCTATACTGGCTCAAAGTATTATGTAGATTACTATGAGCGTATTTATTCTAGTACAGGTACAGATATAACAGATACATTAACCTTTGTTCCTGCAAAGGGAACACAAGGAGCATACTGTGGAGATTATACAGGACTAAAGCCAGATACAGAATATGTATTTAAAGGCTATTTGGTTTATAACCTTTTAGATGGAAATGGAAACCAAACGAGAGAGTATAGTTATACCTTCAAAACTATGGCTTTAAATGCGACTAAAAATGTTACAATTACTGCAAAAAGGTCAACAGTTTCAGCATACGGGCTACAGGTTTCTGCAAATAAGAATAATTTTAATACTTATGTATTCTATTATGATCATTATATTGATGTGTTATATAACGATGAATATATAGAATGGGATTATTTCGATTTGGGAAAATTATCCACTGTTGAAGAGATAAAAATTTATTATGCAGATCGAGAAGAATTAGAAGACCAATCATTACTTGTATATGTATATCCTTCTAAGTCCTTGACTTATCAGTTAGACGAGATAAGAGAAGTAGAACTTAAGTCCATTTCAGTAGAATATGGTTATGGAGAATATGGCTTAGAGTATGCAGATATCACGGTTAAGGGAAAGAATGTAGCTTATGCAAACATTCATATTATGTGTCCTGCAGACTATTTTGAATTTAATGGTCAAGTACCAATTGGTATTGCGGTTGCAAGCTATGTAAAAACTATTTCTGATGATGAAGTTGTTTATCGTTGGAATGTTTTCTGGCCAATTGGTTCGGATAAACCTTATGATTGTAAGAAAATGGAAGTTAATGATTTCTCTTATGAGGCTGCTGGAACATTCTATCATGGATTCTGTGAATTTGCAGGAGTAGAAGAAGGTAAATTAGTAGTAAACTACTCTGTCACCTTTTGGTAATCAATTAAAAACTAAGACTATGAAATAGGTTATCTATTTTATAGTCTTTTTGTTTTGTAAAAAAATATATTTAACAATGGTTGTAATTTCAATAAAAAGTGATATAATAATATTGTAATTCAAAAATCTTGAATTTAGAGAGGAAGAAATTATA
>JAIDMV010000004.1 GCA_029050385.1 Anaeroplasmataceae bacterium
TTATAATTCCTCCTAAGATAGCTAAAATTCCAGAATAAATGTACTTTTTATAAAAATATTTTTTAGAAAATTCTGCAATCTCTTCTATTGTTTCTTCGCCTGATAAATAGGTTACATTTTTTATGACCATTCTATCACTCCTTTTAAAAAAGTGTTCAATAAATTATACCATAGTACATTATAAATCATCAAGAAGCGATTTTAGAATTTGAGGATTTTTTCTTTACAAGAATATGAATTTATGATACAATTCATATTGGTCAATAAAAATAGCAGTTTAGCCAAGCGGTAAGGCAACGGACTCTGACCCCGTCATTCATAGGTTCGATCCCTATAACTGCTGCCATCTTTTGCTTGCTTAGTTCATCGGTAGAACGTATCCATGGTAAGGATAAAAGGCTAGTTCGATTCTGGCAGTGAGCACCAGCTTAAAATAAAAACTCTTCGGAAAGGAAGAGTTTTTTTTATTATGTAATTCCTATTTGGTTAAGCTTTCAGAAAATACTTTCACAAGTAGTTCAGAGGGTATGCTTTGCCCAACGTAAATCTGCAACATATTCTTAGGAGTGAATTTGTAATCCTGAAAATGATTTTTATATTTTTCCAATGCTAAAGCTTCAATATTTATATGATTCTTGAAAGGAATAACTCGAACAAATAAAGAATCAACATAAAAGCTTGGCAATCCTGCCCACAAACGCTCTTCTAATGAAGATACACTTCTTTTTACTAACTCCACTATAGTATAGAATATCTCTTGGATTTCTACAGGATACTTTTGAATATATTCCTCAAACATTTTTTCCTCCAAATTTATTTTAGTATGCTACTTATATTTTATCTTTATTATTCTCTATAAATTCTTTTGAATACACCTTGGGTAAATCTGAATTACGAAGTAATTTCCAAAAACGGCTTGCAGCTTTTAATTTATCTTTGTACCTATCATTATTTTTATCTGCACAAAAATCTTTTAAAAATTTATTCCATTGACAACTGGAATTATCAAACTTGGCATAGGTTTTTTTTCCGAATTTTATGTCTAGTAAGTCTCCAAGTGTAAATGATTTATCTTTAGTTTCTTTGACCACTTTAACCGTAGCAACCATATCAGCAGTAAATTTAAATTTTGGATCGCCTGTAACTTGGATAAAAAAGTCTCTAAACTTTGGTCCAAAAGTAAAACCACAATCCAATATACGAGTATCTAGTGCTAAATCTTTCGTTGCACACTTGGATTTTGATTTAGGTTGATGAGGTATCAAAATCCCCTTAAAGTAAGATTCAATGATTTGATTTAGTTCTTTTTTTTCAACATTATATTCTAAATGTAAGTTTTTACAAATTTCTTGGAGTTCTTCTCTATACCAATAATATTTTATAAATTCATCATATGATTTTATCTCTTCAAAATCAGGTCGTTTCATATAAAATCAATATGGATTAAGCTCTAGAAACATATGTACCATCAATCGTTGATACAATCACCTGCGTACCATTCTCTAAGAATGCAGGTACAGTCACCTCTAAGCCTGTCTCTAATACAGCCTTTTTACGATCTGTTGAAGAGCCCTTTACAGCAGGTGTAGTATCTGTGATAGTTAGAGTAACCTTATCAGGAAGACTTACACCTAAAATTTCTCCTTCATAGAAGGTAATATTTACATTGGAGCCTTCAAGCATAAACTTCTTTTCCCACGCAAGTCTTTCTTCAGGAATCTCAATCTGCTCATAGGTTTCCATATCCATAAAGGCAAGTGCTTCTCCTGTGTTATAAATATATTGCATTTCCTTACGCTCAATATAGCAACGCTTAAATGCAGAATCGCTTCCCTTTAAAGCTGTTTCTGTAACTGTTCCAGATCTTAAATCCTTCATTTTAACACGTACATACGCAACTTTATTTTGTAGCACATGCATAAATTCTAGAATTTGCATCAGCTTGCCATCATATTCGATGACCATACCATTTTTTAAATCATTTGTTGATACCATTTTTATACTTCCTCATCTTTCAAACAAAAAGGAGGATGAATCCTCCTCTATGTTTAATTTTCTTTTATTACTAAATACAGTAAATTGAATCCTTACCACCAAATCCTCAAGTGCCTAAGAACTCACCACGACCATTTAGATCATCTTCAATACGCATTAATTGATTATACTTAGCAACACGGTC
>JAIDMV010000040.1 GCA_029050385.1 Anaeroplasmataceae bacterium
CTATAAGTGTCTTAAAAGACAGTATCTATCTAAATATCCCTACATAGATAGAAACTTTTTTCATAAGCAAACTATAACTCTCCCAAGATAAAGGGCAACCCCAACGTGTAGGTTGCCCTTTATCATTATCTAAAAATGTTGTATAATAGAAAAAAGAAGGTGTGAAAATGTATACTGTGGCAATTGTAGAAGATGAGAAAAATTTAGCTTCTTTAGTTATAAAGTATTTATGTGCTGAATCGTATAACGTGAAGTGGTATAGTACAGGCGAGGATGCATTAAAAGGTATGAAAGAAGAAGTAATAGACCTTTGGATACTTGATATTATGCTTCCTGGAATTGTTAGTGGATACGATTTAATTAAGCTAATTAGAGAGAATACACCCACTATGCCAGTTATCTTCACCTCTGCTCGTGATCAGGATATTGATAAAATTATGGGCTTAGAATTAGGTAGTGATGATTATTTAGCCAAACCTTATTCGATAAGAGAATTAGTACTTAGAGTGAAAAATCTATTATTAAGAACATATCAATATAACAATACACATCTTCATAAAAATGAAGTGGTTGTGGGAAATTATACGATTGATAAAGATCGTAGAAGTGTCTCTTTTAAAGGAGAGGGAATCTCATTAACTTCAAAGGAATATGATTTGCTTCTTTATCTTGTAACTCATCCTGGGAAGGCATTTTCTCGTGATCAGATATTAAACGAAGTTTGGGGAGAAGATTATTTTGGTAGCGATCGTGTGGTAGACGATCTTTTAAGAAGACTTCGTCAAAAGATGCCAGAACTTCAGATAGAAACAATCTATGGATATGGATATAGGATGATGCTATGAAAAAATTATCGATTACAGGACAAATTGCACTTCTATTTTCGTTTGTATTAATTATTTCTGCAGCGTTATTTACCACAGTTACTTTAAACAGATTAAAATTTGTAGCCGAACAAGAAACGTATTCTAGGCTTATAACCTATTCTTCACTTTTGGATTCACACGATCAACGACCTGAAACAGTTATTAAGGATATGGAAATAGGCTTTGTAAAAATAAGAGAAAAAGCAATTGTTTATTCTAATGATATTCATTCCTATATGAGCGAAGCGGAATTAAAAACAGTTCTAGAAAGTTTTAAGAATCAAAATAAACCAGTTATAAAAAGAAAAATGATTAATCTTGAAGGAAAAACGATTTATTTTGTAGCAAATGTTTCAGAAGATGGACAAGGGGTTAATGTTATTATGACAAACTCTTTATATGTAAACAATTTGTCTAGAAATGTTTCTTTCCAAATTATTACGGCTTTTATTATTATCATATGTTTTGCAACGCTTTGTATTGTTATTTGGAGTAACCAGTTTACAAAAAGATTACATCATCTTCAAGGGCATATTTTAGAATTACCTAAAAATGGGTATAATATTTCTTATCAGGATGATGGCTTGGATGAGGTTGGTGAACTATCAAGGGCAATTGAAACCATGCGTGTAGAAATACAGGAAAGCGAACGTCAAAAACAAGAAATGCTTCAAAATATGAGCCACGATTTCAAAACACCAATTGCTGTAATTAAATCTTATGCAGAAGCTCAACAGGATGGTATGGCTGATGAGAATAGTAGTAAAATCATTATAGCTCAAGCTGAAATATTAAAGAATAAGGTCAATCGTTTATTACAGTATAATTCTTTAGAGTATCTAGAGAAAAATCGTGAATTTGAAGAAGTAGATATGAAAGAAGTTGTTGAAGAGGTTGTTATGGGATATAAATTCCAAACAGAACTCAGCATTGAATTAGATTTGACAGAAGATATTTTCTTTATGGGATATCGCGAAAATTATTTTACAGTGGTAGATAATATTATTGATAATGCAAGAAGATATGCAAAGACAAAAATTAAAGTGGTTTTAAAGAAAGATAGATTAAGAATATATAATGATGGAGAGCATATAGATGAGCAGTTTATTAAACATTCTTTCAAGCCTTATGAAAAAGGAAGCAAAGGGGAATTTGGATTAGGGATGTCCATTGTTCAAAAGACAGTAGACTTCTTTGGTATGCAGCTTATCGTAAAAAATGAACCCATCGGTGTGTCATTTATAATTACAAAATAATTGGAGGTGAATGGCTTGACTCAAAACGAAAGAAGGAGTCTTCCAATTTGGAAGAAGATGTTTACAGTCTTATTAACATTAATTGTATTTGCGTTACAAATTGCTTTATTTGCGTTAATGTTTCAAATTAACTTTTCAAATAAACTCAATATTATTTTATATCTAATCATAGAGGCAATAGGCTTTATTTTGGTATTACACATCATTCATAAGCCTATTTTAACAAGCTACAAATTAACATGGTCTATTTTAATTTTAATTATGCCTTTACCATTTAGTTTGTTTTATGCCTTAAATTCTTCTAGTAGAAAATTGCCAAGATATAAACAAAGGAAAATTAATGCAGAACTACAAAAATATAATATAGGTAATACTGTTATTAATGAATTAGCTTTGTTAGATTCTAAAGCTGTACGTTATGCAAAGGTTTTAAACTATCCAGTTTATAAAGACACTACATATACATTTTTGAGTGATGGAAGAATTAAATTTGATGATTTATTAATTGAACTTAAACAAGCCAAGAAATTTATTTTTATTGAAACTTTTATTATGGGAGATGGGTATCTTCTTTCCCAGCTATTACCTATTCTTCGACAAAAGGGAGAAGAGGGAATAGAAATAAAAATCATCTATGATGATTTAGGATCTAAGGCCACACTAAAGAATAAAACAATTAAACAAATAACAAAGATACCAAATTGTCAAATTACAAATTACAATCCATTAGGTTTAAATATTAACCCAGCATTTAATTATCGTGATCACCGTAAAATCACAATCATTGATGGTAGAATAGCATATTGTGGTGGAGATAATTATGCTGATGAATATATCCATGAGAAAGAACGTTTTGGATTCTGGCGTGATAATTGTGGAAAATACGAAGGTGAAGCTGTTGCTAGTTTTACTGCAATGTTTATTGAAATGTGGTATATGTCAACAAAGAAAATTTTGAAATTAGAAGATTATTATATGAAATCAGAAATTTCAAGAAACTCTAGTTTTGTTATTCCATTTGGAGATGGGCCATCCAATCAAGTGAACTATAGTTATGATGTATTTCGTGCATTAATTACAAGTGCGGATAAAACCCTTTATATTTCTACTCCGTATTTAGTTATCGATAATGGAATTCTTGAAAGTATTGTATTAGCTGCCAAAAGCGGTGTAGATGTAAGAATTCTTATGCCAGGAATCCCAGATAAAAAAACAGCATTCTATTTGGCTAGATCTCATTATAGAGATATATTAAATGCAGGTGGTAAGATATATGAATTTACAAAAGGTTTTAATCATGCTAAGAACATTATTGTAGATAACAAATATGCGTTTATTGGAACTGTAAATATGGATTATCGAAGTATGTTTTTACACTATGAATGTGGCGCTGTAATTTTACTTGATGATGAAATCCATCGTATGCAAGAGGACTTCTTAAAAGCCTGTGAAGAAAGTCATCAAATTACATATGAGGAATGGAAAAAGAGACCTTGGTGGCAAAAGGTTGTATCTTATATTCTTTATTTATTTGCTCCACTATTTTAATATGAAACAAAAGGGTTGTGCATCAAACTGAACACAGCCCTTTTACTTTAGAAAAAAACCAAAATGAAATACAGAAAAAAACCAAAATGAAATACAGAAAAAAACCAAAATGAATATTGATTTTGTATCCGATTCGGAGTACAATAATATTAGGTGATATCAATGAACAAAAAGTATTATCCAAGAATTGCAGATTCAATTCTAGATTTAAAACTCAGAGCCTTTGGTGCTGTGCATATAGTAGGGCCTAAATGGTGTGGAAAAACTACAACTGCTGAACAACAGGCTAAAAGCAGTCTTAAACTTCAAAAAATCACAGACAAAGAAGCCATTATAAAAACGGCAGAAATTACTCCTGAGGTTCTTTTAGAAGGCAACAGACCAAGATTGATAGATGAATGGCAGGATGCTCCAACCTTATGGGATGCCGTTCGTAGTTATTGTGATGATAATCAAGGTAGAGGGCATTTTATACTGACTGGTTCAACTTCGAAAAAAGTAGAAACTTCACATACAGGTACAGGAAGAATAAGCAGACTAAAAATGTATCCAATGAGCCTTTATGAATCTAAAGAATCTAATGGAGTTGTTTCGCTCGCTAAATTATTTGATGGTACAGAAAAGCTTGAAATGGGCTGTACTTCTAATATGTCTATAGACGATATCATATTTGCATCTTGTCGAGGTGGTTGGCCCGAAAGTGTTATGATGGATGACAAAGAAGCACAATTGCTTATAGCAAAAGACTATTTTGAACAAATCTTTGAAGTTGATATGTTTAAGGTGGATAAGACAAAGCGAAATAAATCCACTATGAAAGCTATATTAAAGTCTTATGCACGAAACATTTCAACTTTGGCTAAAAAAACGAATATTATCTCTGATGTTACTGCAACTAATAAAATAACAGAGCCAACACTAGATGATTATATTGATGTGTTAGAAAGATTATTTATTGTTGAAGATTTGTATGGATGGTGTCCATCCATTCGATCTGCAAGTGCAATTCGAAGCGGAAGAAAAAGAGAGTTTGTAGACCCCTCTATAGCCGTGGCAGCGCTTGGAGCTTCGCCAAGCAAATTAAGAGTTGATTTAAAAACGTTTGGTTTTATTTTTGAAACGTTATGCATTAGAGATTTAAGAATTTATTCAAGTAAAATGAAGGGAGAATTATCTTACTATCATGATAAATTTGGATTGGAATGTGATGCTGTTTTATTTTTAGAAGATGATAGATATGCATTGATTGAATTCAAATTAGGTGGTAGTGATATAGAAGATGGTGCCAAACATCTTTGTGAAATAGAAAGACTTATTCAAGAAAAAAACAAAGAAAAAAGTACATTTCAAAGATTACCAGATCTTAAAATTGTTATTACAGGAACACAACATGGATATAAAAGAGAAGATGGAGTTTTTGTGATTCCAATTGGATGTCTAAAAGATTAATAGTTTAAGATAAAAAAGGTTGCAATTCTTTGCTGAATTTGCAACCTTTTTTAATTTTGTTTATAAAAATGGAAAAAATAAAACGGAAAGACTAAAATGAATTTAGTCAATCCGTTTCATAAAAGTTATAAGCTAAATTTAAATTTATTCAGCCCAATCAATCCGTATATTATCCACTGTGAAAGAACGAGCTGTATCACTGGCCGCTGTCATAAATGAGATTCCATAAATGTAATTCGTACAATTGTAACCACTTAAAACGACGCTTGTTCCATTAATTGAAACTATTGCTTCATTTTTGTCATAGTCAATAGTCAATATAATAGTATAAGTTTGATTTGCGACTAGGGCACTAGAATCGATTGGATGAACAGTTAAAACATTATTGGTTGATTCTCCGTTAATGTTATAACCAAGTATTTTAGAACCATCAGTTCTTATTAAAATATTGTTATCATTATCTAAGAAGGAAATAGGAGTCCAGCTGCCACTTGATTTTGAAGGAGTAAAATCGATGGAAAATCTTACTTTACCTGTGCATTTATATACATCAAACATATAATATCCCCAAGTTGTAGCTGTTGAGGTATCATTAATATGTAATGTTCCACCTTCAATTTTAAGATTGTTAGCAGCAGTTGATCCTCCGCTAGAATAGCAGTAGGAAATACCTGATGGAATAGATACCCCAGTTTCTATTTCTTGAATTGGTTTTGTTGTACTAAATGTTTCATTCAATTTGTTTGTCCAAGTCTCGCTTGGTGTTGGATTTGGATCTATTGGAGTAGAAGATCCAGAATCAAATCCTTTAGCATTTGCTTTTAGAACACCAGAATATGTTTTACAATGTGCCGGTACATCATTAGGATTTAATAGACTTGTAACATCTGAAACATGATTTACTGAATCATAGTAGAACAAGGTAGGATTTGTATCAAAATCACTATAGTCTGTTGAACCATCTGGCTTACAAGTATTTGTAACGGATGCAGTTCTTGAAGAAACGGTGTTTCCTGTTTTATAGGAGCTTCCGCTAAGTTTTACGTTATCGTATACATTATTATATGCTTTTATTGCACCATTACTTACAGTTTCATAAGGATTTTGTCCTGCCTCATAATAGCAATTTTCAACAAGAGCATAACAATTTGCACGGATAGAATTACTATAGCCAGTAGACTTATAATAGTAATTGTTATACATATGAATATTTGTTTGACGAACTAAAGGTAAACGTGATCCGCAATTGTTATAATAATTGTGATGTAATGTAATATTATATTGTAATGCAGAATCACCAGAACCAATTAGATTGGTTTTATGTGTTTTATTATATTGAACATAGCTGATAGTTACATTATGACAATACTTAACATCACTAGAACCATCGCCATCTTTCTTATCATTTTCATAACAAACATCCCAGTTATTTACACCAATATCAAATGTACAGTTATGAACCCAATAATTACCATAATTATTATCAGAAGAAGAACCACCTTCAAATCCTACGGCATCCTCAGTGTAGTTGTAGAAGCGAAGATTCTTGATTTCGATAGAATTACATCTCTTAAATGCGAAGCCCCATTGGAAGATGGCAGCATCTGTTCCAATACCCTCAATAG
>JAIDMV010000041.1 GCA_029050385.1 Anaeroplasmataceae bacterium
GTTTTTAGATGTTGAAAAACGAATAATTAAAATTCAAATAATTTTGATTAGGAGTTGTTATAATATGAGAAAATCAGTAAAAGAGAGTTTATCTATGGAATATTCCATAGATCTATATAAAAGAAAACCTATTTTTGCTTTTTGCAAAAGATTGTTTGATATTTTTTCTTCTGGATTGGCGCTTATACTTTTAAGTTGGTTATTTTTAATAATTGCAATTTTTATAAAATGTTCTTCTAGAGGACCTGTGTTTTATGGTCATAAACGAGTAGGAAAAAATGGCAAAATGTTTAAAGTTTGGAAATTTAGAAGTATGAGAAATGATCCTAGACCTCTAGAAGAAATATTAACACCAGAACAACTAGAGGAGTATAAGAGAGATTTTAAAATAACAAATGATCCAAGGGTTACAAAAATAGGAAAAATTCTTAGAAAAACGAGTTTGGATGAATTGCCACAATTATGGAATATTTTCATCGGGCAAATGTCTGTTGTTGGATGGAGACCAATTTTACAAGAAGAATTAGAACGTTATGGAGATAATAAAAACTTATTATTAAAAGTCAAACCTGGGTTGACAGGATTCTGGGCAAGTCATGGTAGAAGTGATATTCCATATGATGAAAGAATTAAAATGGAATTATATTATCCTGTTAAAAGAGGGTTTTGGATGGATATAAGAATTTTATTCCATACTGTTATCGGTGTGTTTAGATCTAAGGGGGCAAAATAATGATGGAATATCCTAATTTTAGCGTTCTTATGTCTGTATATTTTAAAGAGAAAGCAGAATACTTGGAAAAATCTCTATCTAGTTTAGTTCATCAAACTGTAACGCCAACTGAAATCGTAATTGTAAAAGATGGAAGTTTGACAGACGAATTAAATTCTATTTTAGAAAAATACTCAAAAGAGTACCCTTTTATTCATTGTTATGGTTATGAAAAGAATAGAGGGTTAGGATTGGCTTTAAACTTTGGAGTTGAAAAATGTCAATATGATATCATAGCAAGAATGGATTCAGATGACATTTCGAGAGAAGACAGATTTGAAATCCAATTAAAAACTCTTTTAGAAAAAAAAGTGGATCTTCTTGGCAGCAACACAAAAGAGTTTATTGATGATATTACAAATGTACAAAGCACAAGAATTATGCCTGAAAGTCATGAAGAAATCATGAATTATTCTAAAACACGAAATCCGTTTGTTCATCCGTCTATTATGACCTATAAGGAAGTTATTCTTTCTGCTGGAAATTTTAGAAACTTTTATCTATGTGAAGATTATGATATGTGGGTTAGAATTCTTGAAAAAGGATACACCTCCTATAATATTCAAGATGTATTGGTATACATGAGAGTGGGTAAAGACTTTTATAAAAGAAGAGGCGGCTTAAAATATTGTAAAGCGATCATATCTTTTAAAAAGATGATGTATAAAAAAGGCTATATAAAATATCGCCAATATTTTAAAACAAAGTATGCAACAATTGTTGTTTCCTTGATGCCGGGATTTTTACGGGAATTTGTCTATAAAAAATTTTTAAGGAAATAGAGGATCAATATGTCTAAAATAAAAATATTAATGGTTTTAGGTTCATTGAAGTATTGTAATGGAATTACGAGTTATGCTCTAAACTACTATAAAGGTTTGGATAAGGATAGATTTGAGATTGATTTTGCTGTGCATAGAAGTATAGAGACTGATTATACAAAGCAAATATTAAATAGTGGCAGTAAAATTTTTTATATGGGTGATTTTAATATCAAATCACTATTGGGTGTAAAAAAGAGAATCAAAAAGCTTTTGAAAGAAAATCATTATGATATTATTCATTGTCATATTTTGAATATAGCTTATTTTTATTTTTCTGTTGCTAAAAAATGCAATGTAAAAGTAAGATTACTTCATTCACATGCCACAAAAAATAGTGATAATTATTTGAAGAATATACGTAATTCTATTTTTAAAAGACTGGCATTAAAATATAGTACGCACTTTTGGGCGTGTTCTGATCTTGCGGGTAATTATCTATTTGGTAATAGAAATTACAAGATTATTCGAAATGCAATTGATTATGATAAGTTTTATTACTCCGAGGAAACGAGGA
>JAIDMV010000042.1 GCA_029050385.1 Anaeroplasmataceae bacterium
TGACATTACAACAAAAATGGATTTATAATAATATGTGGTTAGGTCAGGTGGTATTATGCAAATCACATCAAAATTTACAATAGCCATTCACACATTAGTTGCTATATATACCTTTGAAAAGGAATTTAAGACAACATCTGAATTTATTGCGTCTAGTGTCAATGTAAATCCTGTAGTGATTAGAAGAACACTTCAAAGCTTAAAAAAAGCAGGATTGGTAGAAGTTAAGGCAGGTAGTGGTGGCGCTAGTATCAAGAAAAATTTAAGTGATATTACTTTATATGATGTTTATATTGCTATGGAGTGCTTAGAAGGTGGATTATTTCATTTTCACGAGAAACCAAATTTAGAATGTCCTGTAGGAAAAAATATTCATTCGGTTTTAGATGTCCATTTATTTAATGCCCAAGCTGCTATGGAAAGTGAGCTTAAGAAGGTAACGCTTAAAAACTTAGTTGAAGATTTAAATCCTTTGCTGTAATTTTAAAATTGCTCAGAAATGAGCATTTTTTTGTTGTAACTATTGACATTACAATAAAAGTGGTGTATACTATTGTTGTAACAAAGAAGATTACAACAAAAAAAGAAAAGAGAGGGTTTCATATGACAAATTTTAGTAAATGTAATGTAAGCTTTGAAGGAAGAGTTGAGCTTCATGAAAAATTATCTTTAACAGGAGCAGAGGTAAGCTTTAATCAGTTACCAGCTGGAACAGGTGTTCCATTTGTTCATGCTCATAAACAAAATGAAGAAATTTACATTATCCTTGAAGGAGATGGTAAGGCTGTAATTGATAACCAAACTGTAACTCTTGCTAAGGGAGATTGCTTACGTATATCTCCTAATGCAAAACGTCAATTTTTTGCAGGAAAAGAAAACTCAATTTCCTATATTTGCATTCAAGTAAAAGAGAATTCTTTAACTGAGTTCACAATGACTGATGCCGTTGTGGAATAGGCAGATTGTGTAAGCATTATTAGAAGTAGTAAATTCCGATAGATAAAATATGGTATAATAGAAGCACAATTTTTAGGATTGTGCTTTATCTTTCTTATTGTAGATAAGTAAGCATATGGTTATATTTCCATTCATAAAATGTATTTCTTCAAGGTGGGGATAGAAATCCATATTAATTCAGCATAAAAAATATTTATTTTTTGTGGAAATTAGTTGAAATGCTTGTTTAGTCAAATATGCAAAGGTGGTAAAAAGAATGAATCAGGAAGAAAGAAGAAAAAGTCTGATAGAAGCTTTATTATTAGAACAAATTCAAAAAATAAATATTCCTAAGGATAAATCTTCTCAAGAACTCTTGATAAGGGGATTGATGAATATTCGCATGCCTAGAAAA
>JAIDMV010000043.1 GCA_029050385.1 Anaeroplasmataceae bacterium
GTATGTTAAAGGTTGATACCATTTCTGTAGCATATAAAGAAAATATGGTTTTAGAAAATGTGAGTTTAGAGATCCATAAAGGAGATATACTTTGTATCATTGGACCTTCTGGTTCAGGAAAATCTACATTAATTCGTACTATGAATCATATGATTGAGCCTTCTAGTGGTAAAGTGTATTTTAAAGGAGAAGAGATTACACAAAAGAACTTAAATTCCATTCGAGAACATATTGGAATGGTTTTTCAAAACTTCGAGTTATTCCCTCATTTGACAGTCTTGCAAAATCTCATTCTAGCACCGGTGCATTTAAAGAAGTATTCTAAAGAAGAGGCCACATTAAAAGCTCAGGAATTATTAAAAAAGGTACATCTTTTAGATAAAATTGATGCCTATCCTAGAACGTTATCTGGTGGCCAACAACAGCGAATTGCTATTGCACGAAGTCTAATGATGGATCCAAATATCATTCTTTTTGATGAACCAACAAGTGCTCTAGATCCTGAGATGGTTCAAGAGGTAGAAGAGGTTATTAAAGAATTGGCAGAATCCGGAATGACCATTTGTATTGTGACTCATGAAATGTCTTTTGCAAAGCAGATAGCAAATAGAATTATCTTTGTTTGTGACAAAACCATTTTAGAGGAAGGAACACCAGAAGATGTTTTTTCTCATCCTAAAACAGAAAGACTAAAAGAATTTTTATCAAAATTATAAAAGATTAAAGAATAAATCTATGTTTTTTTTCAATAAAATGATAAAATAAGAATGATTTAGATTTGTGAAAGATAAAAGGTGAAAATATGTTTAAAATAGGATGTCATTTGTCCATTGCGAATGGATTTTTAAAAGCAGGGAAAAC
Organism: Anaeroplasmataceae bacterium; assembly: GCA_029050385.1. Taxonomy (GTDB): domain Bacteria; phylum Bacillota_I; class Bacilli_A; order Acholeplasmatales; family Anaeroplasmataceae; genus Pelethenecus. The sequence continues at coordinate 862 of JAIDMV010000043.1, forward strand.
TATAACAGAATTGGGTGGAAATACATTTCAGTATTTTTCTAGAAATCCTCAAGGAGGAAAAGCTCGTCCTTGGGATCAAGGAGACTTTGACAGTTTTATGGAATATGCCTCTCAAATAGGTATAGAAGGATTATTATGTCATGCTCCTTATACTTTAAATGCATGTTCAGCAAATCCTCAAACTAGAGATTTTGCAAGAATGGTATTTAAATCTGATATAGAAATGTTAGAACATTTTCCCAATGCCTTATACAATTTTCATCCAGGAAGTCATACAGGACAAGGTGTAGAAGTAGGTATTGGGCAGATTGTTGAAATACTAAACGAAGTTATTTATCCTGAAATGAAAACGACAATTCTATTGGAAACTATGGCCGGTAAAGGAAGCGAAATTGGCCGAAGTTTTGAAGAACTTGCCGAAATTATTTCCCGAGTTCATCATAAGGAAAAGCTTGGTGTTTGCCTTGATACTTGTCATGTGTACTCTGCAGGCTATGATATCGTGAATGATTTAGATGGTGTATTAGAGGAGTTTGATGCCATCATCGGTCTAGAACGTTTAAAGGCGATTCATCTGAATGATTCTATGATGCCTTTTGCTTCTAATAAGGATCGTCACGCAAAGATTGGTGAAGGAACTTTAGGAAAAGAAGCGATTATTCGTATCATCAATCATCCTAAATTAAAGGACCTACCTTTCTATTTAGAAACACCAAACGAAGATGAAGGATATAAAGCCGAAATTGAATTGCTGAAAAATCATAGGGCAAAATAAATTTGTGATAATTTTTCCTTTTATTCTTATCGGTTTTTAACTATAATAATAGTATGTTTGAAAAGCGGTGAGAGATGTGTTTCGTTTTATTAAAAGTTTATGGTGGTTTATTTCAAAAAATTGGTATCGCTATGTAAGTATTGTTATCGTAGGATTATTCCTTACAGTATTAAATTTGGTGCCAGCATGGATTGTATCACAGTTAACAGATGCAATCGATAAGAATGAACTTACTATAGACTTTTTATTTTTACGTATTTTAGTTCCTTTTTTGATTACAATTATACTAATTTATAT
>JAIDMV010000044.1 GCA_029050385.1 Anaeroplasmataceae bacterium
ATCTCAAATGTATAACTATAATAGATAAACAGGCTATAAGAAGCAGGTAAGAGTAGCATTTTTGCAAAGATAGAAATCCTTTTAAAAACTACAAAAAGCAAGACTAAGCCAAATAGTAAAAATAGATACCATAACTGATATACACAAATCAAAACCACTGTACTTAAAAAAAATAGGATAGCTAGAGGATAAAGTACTTCTTTACCTAAAGGAGCCTTATTATTTCTTAAATCCTTTTCATAATCTAAAATATCATCTAGCACTCTTATCAAATAGAAAAATGGTAAAAAAGCATAAAGTGTTTCTGTAAAGAAAGGTACTTTAAATAAGGTACTGGCTAAACAAACAGTATATAATAGTATGATTTCAAAGAACAAAACAATATATCGTTTAAAGAATACCATTACCACCATCTCCTTTTATAGATGAACGCCTTTAGCATAACTTTAGAATAAGAAATATTAGCATACTGGCACAGTTTTTTTAGTTCTAGTTTTGATTGCTTTTTATCATGTTTATATTTTAGTGCTTTTACTACATCTTCCCTTGCCATTTGACCACTACGAACAAGATAACTGTATTCTGGCATAAGATGACTTCTTCTAGCAATTTGATCCTTTAAATAAAGAGCTCCATGATGAATCAAACAATCAAAATGCTCTTCTTCACTTTCTACTTTCCAAGAGGTATTTTCTTCTAACGTTTGAATGATTTTATCTTTATCATAGGGATGATATAAAAAGAAAGAAACAAATTCTCTAAAGCCTTTTTCTAAACCTTCCTTTAAAAGATTTTCTTTTATCATCTTTGCCAAAGTAGGATGAACAAGTTTTTCTATTTTTTCTAAAATCGTAAATACAAGCTCATTCATAGGTTTTGGGTTTTCCTTTAAGCCTTCTTCTATAAAAGGCTTAAATACATCATCAACATCACTCGCATAATTGCGAAACATTTGAGCAGGACTTCTCCCATGTATCCCAATTGCCGCATCCACTTTTGTTGCATAATTGAGCATTACGGCATAGCCTAAAAAAGAACATGCAATACAAGGAGATAGATATTTTTCTACCATAATTTTATACATTTCCTTTAATAGGTTCATATCACAGGTGACATATTCATGAGGTACTCCTAGTTCCTTTACTAGATTGTCGATCTTATTCTTTGCTTCAATAGATAAAAAACCATTATCTAAGGTATATGTGATGACCTTAAGTTTATATTTATGTACCAATTGATAAAGCACATAGGTGGAATCCTTGCCTCCACTAAAACCTAAAGCAACATCATAGGTATGCATATGATTCTTTATTTTATTTTGAAATAGTGTATCTAAATAGCTTTGATTTTTTAAAACAGGAAAAAGATTATCATAGGAGTTACAAAAGTTACAAACTCCTCTTTCATCAAAATGAATATGCTTAATTGTCTTATCATTGACACAACGTGTGCAAGTTTGATTATTTATTCTCATAGCGTAGCACCCCATATTTCTTTTGACGAATGATTCCATTTTTAAATATACCATCTAGTACTTTTGTTCGGTCATTTTGAAAATGATATAAAACTTCTTTATAGCCTTTTTCTACCATCATTTTATAGGATTTATCTATTAATAGCTTTAATATATTTTTATTTTGATATTCTGGTAAAATAGCAGTTGTTTTACAAACGTAAAACCTCTTTTCTAAATCCTCATAACAAAAATTAAAGGCAATGGGTTGACCATCCTCATAGATTAATAAAATATCTGGTTGAACCAATTCTATATTTTTCAAATATATATTCTTAAAACATTCAAAAGAAATTGGTTCATAAAAATCTGCCTTTTGAAAAGCAGTGCTCGCGATAAAATATAGTTCTTCTAAATGGTTATAGCAATCTTTGCCATGATATACCTGATATTGTATCTTTTCAGAAACTTTAGCCTTCTTACAACGATTCCATACACGTTCATGAATAGGAGCTAAGGTTGAACTATAGGTTGCATGTAGAGAAAATCCTGACTGAATAAAAGCATCTAATATTTCTTCATTTCCCATACAATCCGGGTATAGTTTAAAATCAAAAGAATCTAATGCAATACGATAAGAATACCATGTGTTTCCATTAAAAGGACCATAAACTAAACTACACCTATTCTTTAGCTTATTTAAAACCTCTTTAAAATCTACAACATTTCCTATTTTCAAAAAGCCAAAATAAGATAAGCCATTATCTTTATGAATTAAAGTTAAATTAGAATCCTTATAGCTGATTATCTCATAAGGCTGATTTAAAAGCATTTGCTCTTTTAACTCTATTTCTTCCATTAAAGAGGGAAGATCTTCTAAGCCTACTATAAAATAATCATAAGTATTTGCTTTAAAGTAACCATATTTTGCATAACAAAAAAATACTCTTTGATGGTCTAAAATCACCTCATAATCCTTAGGTGAATCACCAACATAAACCACCTTTCCTTGGGAAGATAATTCATTTAATATATCCTCTTTTTTCCCATCTTCAATTGTATAACCTTTTTTTATATATTTTGAGAGATGAGATATTTCTAAAAAAGTATCTAAATAGGCTTTAGGACAGCCTGATAAAATATAGAGATCATATTTATTGTTTAATTGCTCAAATATCTCAAAAATGTGATTTGAACACATTGTTGGGTTTTCTTTAATATATTCTATTGAGTATGCTAATGCAAGCATCGTTAATTCATCTGCATTCTCATATCCACCAAATATAATATTTCTTACATCTGATAATTCAATCCCTAAAACAGATAGTATTTGATCTTCTGTTAAAGGTTTCAGATGAAATTGATTTTGTAATTTATGATAGGCATATAAATAAGATTCTTCTGTTTTCCAAAGAGTACCATCTAAATCAAAAACAAGTCTTTTTATCATATATGTACTCCTTTCAACAATTCTCTACATTATTCTTTATCTTCTATTATACAAGAAAATAGAAAATTGTCTATAAGCCCCTCAAATATTATTCATAAAAAAATGATGAATTTCATACGATTTTTATTGAAATTATTTTTAAAATATGGTATAGTATAAGTGTAACAGGGAGTAGAAAGATATCTACTAAGATATAGTTAAAATCGTCAGGACGAATTTTTCCGGTTTTAACAATCATACAATGATTTTTCAAGACTGTTGTGCTAACAATATGCGCGATAGTCTTTTCTTTTTCAACCGACTATCGCAAAGAATATAGGAGGAAGAAAGAATGATTATTTTAATTGTTAGTATTGTTTTATCATTGATTCTTGTAGGAGGAATCCTTGGTACTGTTTATGTCCTACAACAAAAAAAGAAAAAGAAAAATAATAAGCTTTACTTCTTAAGCTTCTTAGGCTTAGCTGGTATGTTTGTCCTATTATTTGGATTATTCACTAAAGTTGAAGCAAATCAAGTAGGTATAGTTTATGACGAACTAAAGGGTGGTATTCAAGATGAAACCTATGGTGAAGGTGTTCATTCAAAATCAATATTTGAGCATATCACTCAAATCTCTACTGCAAACCGTAGTGCTAGTGTAACAACTACAGGTCAAACTAATGATGGACAATATGCAACCTTCAATCTGTCTTTAATCTATAAGATTGAAAAAGAGAATGCAGGTAAGTTTTATCGCATTACAAATAACACAGATATTCCTGCAGAAGCTCTAAATACTCTTGTAAAGGCTTGTTTGCAAAGCTCCACAATCAAATACGATATATTTGAGCTATTATCTACAGGTTTAGAAACAGCACGTATTGATTTTAAAGAAGATTTAACAAAAACTCTATTGGATACCTATCACATCACTTTAGTGAATGTTAGCTTTGATGAAATTGATGGTGGCACTGAGGTTGAGGCAATTCTTTCTCAAAAAGCTGAGGCTGAACAAAAGATTAAAGTGGCTGAACTAGAAGCATCAGCAAGCCTAATCACAGCTGAGAATCAAGCAACAATTGAAAAAACTTTAGCTGATGCTACTGCTTACTCTATCCGCATTGAAGGTGAAGCTAATGGTGAAGCTGCAAATGCATACATCAATAAAGTTCAAGCTTTAATTGATGATTTATACAAAAGCACTTCAGGTACAATGACCTATAAGGAATGTACAGATATTGTATTATCTATCATCTTCTATGACACTTGGGATGGCAAGTTACCTGAGGTTTTAACAAGTGATTCTCTATCCTCAATGATAGGTGGATTAATTTCAGCAAAATAATGAAGAAGTAAAAAAATGACTAGCACTTAAAATGCTAGTCATTTTATTTTAATATGCTTACTTTTTCTCCGTTAACATATGTTCTAAATTGTTCAGATAAATCATCGTTTTCAAAAACTTGAATCATATCAACAAAATTAGAGGCAAGAGTATAATTAAATAAATCTTTTCTATCTATCCAAAAGTTCTCTCCTTCTCTTGTAGAGATAAGATTTCCTTTATATTGGTTCGTCTTAAACAGGAAACAAATATAGCGTATCCCATCTGAAAACCATTGTTTTAGACCACAAATTTTTAAATCCGTAATATCTAGGCCAGTTTCTTCTTTAATTTCTCTTATTGTAGAATCCACAATAGATTCGCCTTGTTCGACATGACCTCCAGGAAATGCCAATCCAGGCCAATTTGGATTTGCTCTGTTTTGAACTAATACTTGATTATCATGATATATCATACACATATTACTTAAAATAACTTTTTCTGGATTATGCATAATTTATCCTCCTATGATAAAAATATATCACATTTTAAATCCTTTTACTAGACTTTCTTTTTATACTACTTCTGACTTGAATTCGGTTTTTCTGGCATTGTCAGTACTAGTATTTTTTTCAAAAGCAATGGTTTCATATATCTATCTATAAAAGACTTGCGATCTTTATGTCCAAAGTGAACCATTATTTCTTTTAAGGATTTTAGTTCGATGCAGTAGTCAATGATATTTTCAAATAAATCAACTTGTGGGGATGTGTGGCTTGGACGATAAAAACAAACTATGAATCCACCTTATATTTTTTGAATTTCTTACATTGGCCATCACATACTTCGGGTTCCATCCTTAAATTCATAAAGCATCTCCCAAGTATTTACTTAATTATTTCTAAAACATAATTATTCTGATTTTCTTTACTCATTGGTTTAATTGTAAATCCTTTTTTTAGATATTTATTTTTAAACGTTTCCTTTTCGTTTTGAATTTGTGTAAAAGGTCCATGAATA
>JAIDMV010000045.1 GCA_029050385.1 Anaeroplasmataceae bacterium
GATGAAGATTAAGTTGGTGCTTCGGCACCTTTTTTATTTGGAGAAAAGGTTCAAATCTTAAAAAAAATGGTGGATTTTCTGAAACGCTTTCAACAATTATAAAAAAATAACAAAAAAAGTAAAAAAAAGCAAATTGTTTAATCGTTCTTTGTTGAAATATTTTGTTAAAAAGTTTATAATAGATACGAATAAAAATATTTTAACTCATTAGGAGGAATAATATGAGTGAGAAAAAGAAAAGAATGGCGATAGACGGTAACTACGCTGCTGCATATTCATCATATGCATTTACAGAAGTTGCTGGTATCTATCCTATTACTCCATCATCACCAATGGCGGAGTATACTGATGAATGGGCTTCTCAAGGTAAGAAGAACTTATTTGGAATGCCTGTTAAAGTAGTAGAAATGCAATCTGAAGGAGGAGCTGCAGGTACAGTTCATGGTTCTCTACAAGCAGGTGCATTAACTACAACCTATACTGCATCACAAGGATTATTACTAAAGATTCCTAACATGTATAAGATTGCTGGTGAATGTTTACCAGGTGTTATCCATGTTTCAGCACGTACACTTGCTGCACAATCATTATCAATCTTTGGTGATCATCAAGATGTTATGGCATGCCGTCAAACAGGCTTTGCTATGTTATGCTCTGGTTCAGTTCAAGAGGTTATGGATTTAGCTGGTGTTGCACACTTATCTGCAATTGAAGCAAGTATTCCATTCCTACATTTCTTTGATGGTTTTAGAACATCACATGAGGTAAATACAATTGAGCCAATCGATTATTCAGTATTTGATCAATTATTAGATCGTGAGGCTGTTGCTAAGTTTAGAGAAAATGCTTTAAACCCTGCACATCCTAAGACTCGTGGTACAGCTCAAAATGATGACGTTTACTTCCAAACTAGAGAGCTTCAAAACTTTAAGTATGAAGGCTTATATGATGTAGTTGAAAAGTATATGAAGGCTATATCTAAGGCAACAGGACGTAAGTATCAACCATATTCATACTATGGTGCTAAGGATGCTAAGTATGTTATTGTAGCTATGGGTTCTGTTACACAATGTGCTGAAGAAGTTGTTGACTTCTTAACAGCTAGAGGCGAAAAGGTTGGTATCTTAAAGGTTCATCTATATCGTCCATTTGTTGTTGCTAAGTTCTTAAAGGCTATGCCTAAGACAGTTAAGAGAATTGCTGTATTAGATAGAACTATTGAACAAGGTGCTTTATATGAACCATTATGCTTAGATGTAAAGGCTGCATATTTTGGTGCTAAGGATGCTCCTGTTATTGTTGGTGGACGTTATGGTCTATCTAGTAAGGATACAACTCCAGACTTAGTAAATGCCGTATTTACAAATTTAAAGAAATCAAAACCAAAGGATCACTTTACTTTAGGTATCAATGATGATATTAAGTACACTTCATTAGAGGTTACTGAAAATATCGACGTTGCTGATCCTACTACAACAGAATTATTATTCTTCGGATTAGGTTCTGATGGTACAGTTGGTGCTTGTAAGAATATTTCTAAGATTGTTGGTGACTATACATCATTCTATTCTCAAAGCTATGCTGCATATGACTCTAAGAAGTCTGGTGGTTCTACAAGATTACATTTACGTTTCTCTAAGAACCCTATTCGTTCTACATATTTAGTTAACCAACCACACTTTGTATCTTGTTCTCTAGACGCTTACCTTGATAAGTTTGATATGATTGCAGGCTTACGTGATGGTGGTACATTCTTACTTAACACTGTAGTTGATGCTAAGAACATTGAAAAGAGATTACCTAACCGCTATAAGAGATTATTAGCTGAAAAGCATGCTAAGTTCTACATCATTGCTGCAAATGCTGCTGCAAGAGAATGTGGATTCCGTCCAGGCTTAGGTGTTAATACAATTATGCAATCTGCATTCTTCAAATTAAATGAACAAATCATGAATTATGAAGAAGCAAAACAACATATGAAGGAATTTGCAACTAAGACTTACTTAAAGAAGGGTCAAGATGTTGTAGATCAAAACCATAAGGCAATTGATATGGGTGGTACAAGACTTGTTGAAGTTCCTGTTAAACCTGAATGGGCTGATTTAGTAGATGAAGAGAAGAAAGTAGATATGAAGAGACCTGCATTCGTTAGAGAGATTGCTGATGTAATCAACGCTATCGATGGCGATTCTCTACCTCTATCTGTATTTGCTAAGTTCGGTGATGACTGCCATATGCCTCAAGGTACTGCAGCTTATGAAAAGCGTGGAGTAGCTACTGATGTACCTCTATGGACATCTGAAAACTGTATCCAATGTAACCAGTGTGCATTTGTTTGTCCTCATGCTTGTATCCGTCCATTCCTATGTACTGAAGAGGAAGTTGCTAAGGCTCCTAAGGGTGCTCAATTCTTAGATGCTACAGGATTTAAGGGATATAAATATACATTACAAATCTCTACATTAGATTGTACAGGCTGTGGTGTATGTTTAACAGTTTGTCCTGGTAAGCCTAAGAAGGATGAGACTGGTGCAATGGTTAAGAATCCTGCATTAACTTCTCACACTATGGCTGAATCTAATAAGAATAAAGAAGCTAAGGTATGTGAATACTTCTATAATAAGGTAAGCTACAAGGGCGATGTTGCTGGAACTAATAATGCTAAGAATGTTCAATTCTCTAAGCCATTATTTGAATTCTCAGGAGCTTGTGGTGGATGTGGTGAAACTCCTTATGTTAAGGCTGTTTCTCAATTATTTGGTGATCGTATGTTGGTTGCTAATGCTACAGGTTGTACATCAATTTATTCTGGATCTTATCCATCAAGCCCATATACTACAGATGCAGAAGGTCGTGGACCAGCTTGGGCTAACTCATTATTCGAGGATAATGCTGAATTTGGATTTGGTATGCGTATGGCTGTTGAAACTTTACGTGACAGAATTCAAAATGTTATGGCATTAAATTTAGAGGAAATGCCTAAGGAAGCTGCTAAGTTATGTACTGAGTGGATGGAAAATAGAACATCAGGCGCTAAGACTAAGGAATTAGCTCCTAAGATTGTTGAGGCTATGAAGGGCATTAAAGCTCCTTATGCAGAAGAAATTCTATCCTTAAAGGATTACCTAGTTAAGGTTAGCCAGTGGATCATCGGTGGTGATGGTTGGGCTTATGATATCGGTTATGGTGGATTAGACCATGTTATCGCTAATAACGAGGATGTTAATATCCTAGTTGTTGATACTGAGGTTTACTCTAATACAGGTGGTCAATCTTCTAAGTCTTCAAGAACTGGTGCTATCGCTAAGTTCGCTGCAGCTGGTAAGCCAACATTCAAGAAGGATTTAGCTTCAATCGCTATGTCTTATGGTCATGTTTATGTTGCAACTGTATCTCATGGTTACAACCAAAACCAAGTAATTAAGGCATTAAAAGAAGCAGAAGCTTATAATGGTCCATCAATCGTAATCTGCTATGCTCCATGTATTGCTCATAACATTAAGAAGGGCTTATTCATGAGTCAAATGGAAGCTAAGAAGGCTACTGAATGTGGATATTGGCCAACATTCAGATATAACCCTGATTTAGCTAAGGAAGGCAAGAACCCATTCCAAATGGATTCTAAGGAACCAGATTGGTCTAAGTATAATGACTTCCTAATGAATGAAGGACGTTATGCACAGCTTGTTAAGATTAATCCTGAAAAGGCTCAAGATCTTCTTGAAACAAATTTAAAGGATGCTCAAAAGCGTTTTGCTAACTATACTCGTTTAGCTAATATCGAATATCCTAATAAGTAAAAATATTTAAATATAAGAAAGAATGCTATCGGAGGAATCTGATAGCATTTTTGTTATTTCATAAAAAATATGATTTAGTATTGATTTTTTAGCAGTTTTTATCGAATTGAAAAGATATTTATAAAAACAGAAAGAATTTTTAGAAAAAAAACTTTACAAATTCAAAAAAATGTTTATAATATACATCAATAGCAATGAAAAGAAATAGTACCTATTTCCATGGAGTTTAGCGAGTCATCAGTTGGTGAAAGGATGATATTTCAAGTTTTAGGGAACGCCTCTTGGAGCTGCAGCCTGAATTTAGAGTAGTAGGGTATGCCGGGTTCGCCCGTGATAGCGTCTAGGTTTGATAGAACCTATAGAGTTTCATTATCGTGAGGTAATGATGAACTAAGGTGGCACCACGTATAATATCATACGTCCTTAGACTTTATATGCAAAGTCTGGGGACGTTTTTTGTTTCCAGATAAGTTTCTATTAAAAAAATTGAAAGGAGACAAAAAAATGAAACTTAAAAAAGCATTAACAACAATTATTTTAGGAGGAGCTTGTGTATTAGCAAGCTGCTCATCACACTTTCAGAGTGTAGAAGAAATTCAAAGCAAAGGAAAATTAGTAGTCGCAACCAATGCTGAATTTGCCCCATTTGAATATAAGGAGGGAACAGAATATTTAGGAATTGATATGGATATAATCAAGGCATACGCTTCCTATTTAAATGTAAGTATTGACATTCAAGATATGGATTTTGATGCAGCACTTTTATCTGTTTCAACCAATAAGGCAAATATAGCAATTGCTGGTATAACTAAGAATTCCAAAAGAGAGGAAACCTTATCATTTTCAGATAGCTATTATACCGCAAGTCAAGTTGTCATTGTCAGCAAAGATAGTAGTTATTCAACACTAAGTGGCGAAGAGGATATCTTAAAAGCCTTAAGTGATACGCATGCTAAAATTGGTTGTCAAAGAGGAACAACTGGTCAATATTACATTGAGGGTGATGAAGATTTTGAATTTGAAGGTATTCCGAATACATCCTGTGTAACTTATGATAATGGCGCTCTTGCTGTTACTGCACTAGCTAATGGTCAAATTGATGCTGTAATCATAGATGAGGCTCCAGCAAATATGTATTGTAAGAAAATAGCAGGTGTAGAGGTATTAGATGCTATTTTAACAGAAGAAGAATATGCAGTAGCAGTAGCGAAAGGAAACGATAGTTTAGTTGCTTCCATCAATGAATTTATTGCACAAATGAAGCAGGAAGGAACATTTGAAACTATTGTAAATAAATATTATGGTCAAGCAGAAGAATAAAGATAGAATTATTAACTATTGCATGATTGCTGTTGTCGTGCTTGCAATATTGATTGTATTTCTAGTTGATAGAGATAAAATTATTACTAATTTACAGAAAAACTTTATTAAAGGAAACACTTATATCGAAATATTAATGGGATTATTAAATACGTTTTTAATTACTCTAGTAGCTTTTATTTTGGGATTATGTATTGGTACACTAATCTGTTTAATCGAAGGAATCCAAAGTCAAAACGTGTTTGTAATCATTTTAAAAAAACTGGCTAAAATTTATGTAAGTATTTTTAGAGGCACACCAACTACAGTTCAATTATTAATTATATACTTTGTTATTTTTGCATTTTATAGTGGAAATCCATTATTCATAGCTATGCTAGCTTTTGGTATGAATTCTGGAGCTTATGTATCAGAAATTTTAAGAGGAGGCATCCATTCGGTTCCAACAGGGCAGATGGAAGCTGGAAGAAGCTTAGGCCTTTCCTATTCCACAGTTATGACCAAAATCATTTTTCCTCAAGCAATTAAAAATGCATTACCAAGTTTAGGAAACGAATGTATAACCTTATTAAAGGAAACTTCTATTGTTGGTTTTATTGGAGCAGTGGATTTAACATTAGCCTTCCGTAAGATAGCGAATGCAACTTATGATTATCAAACAGTATATCTTGTTATGGGAGTAGCATACTTCATTATTGTCCTATTAATTACAATTGCATTAAAGAAATTAGAAGAAAGGTTGATGAGGTATGTTAAAGGTTGATAC
>JAIDMV010000046.1 GCA_029050385.1 Anaeroplasmataceae bacterium
AAGTAGGTGAGACAATGGCGAATTCTTTACGTGAAGTAAAACAGCGTATTTCATCTACAGAAAGTACAGCTCAAATTACAAAAGCAATGTATATGGTAAGTTCGTCTAAGGTAAAGAAAGCAGAACGTATTTATAAAGGATATCAGGATTTTATGGTACGTAAGGCAGATTTAGTTCGCCAAATGGTAGCTAAATCAAATGAGGATTATATTCATCCATTATTAAAGGAAAGACCTGTAGGTAAGACTGCATATTTGTTAGTTACTTCAGATCGTGGTCTTGCAGGAGCATATAATTCCTCTATCTATAAGGCTTTTGAGGAAAGATTAAAGGAAACAAGTCAAGATAATGAAAATATCATTTGTGGAGCGATTGGCAAGCAAGGCTTTGCCTATTTGAAAAGAAAGGGATACCCTTTAATTTCAGATGCTCCAACCTTAGTAAGAGATGATGTACTATTTATTGATGTGTTACCTCTTGCCAATAGCTTTATTGATTCTTATTTATCTGGGGCTATAGATAAGCTAGTGATCATATACAATCACTATATTAATAGCTTATCTTTAGAGATTCGTTTTGAAGAATTACTTCCTATAACCTCTTTAGAGAAAATGGAAAGTCCTAGAGAGTATATCTATGAAACAGGTATAGAAAAGACCTTGGATATCGTACTACCTATGTATATTCAGGATATGATTTATGGTATTATCTTAGATGCAAAGGTTTCTGAGCATTCTGCTAGAATGAATTCTATGCGTAACGCAACAGATAATGCAACTGAGGTAATTGCTAAATTACAATTATTATATAATAGAGCTCGTCAAGGTGCTATTACAACAGAGTTGATAGACATCATTGGCGGAGCGAACGCGATAGGAGGAGATGCTTAATGTATGGTAAAGTCATTGAGGTAAAAGGACCAGTCGTTGACGTTTTATTTGAAGATGGAACCCTTCCCCAAATAAACGATGCATTAAAGATTAATGTTCCAAAAGAAGAAAACCACGATGTAGAAATTCATTTAACACTAGAGGTTGCCTTACATATAGGAAATAAAATTGTTCGTTGTATAGCAATGGACTCTACAGATGGCTTGGTGCGTGGAATGAAGGTAGAAAGTACAGACAAGCCAATTATGGTACCTGTTGGTAAAAAGACATTAGGGCGTTTATTTAATGTTTTAGGAGAGCCTATTGATAATAAGGATCCTCTAAAAGACGAACTACATATGCCTATCCATAGAGATGCACCTAAGCTAGAGGAACTATCCTCTACTGTAGAAATTCTTGAAACAGGAATTAAGGTTGTAGACCTTTTAGCTCCTTATATTAAGGGTGGTAAGATAGGTCTATTTGGTGGTGCAGGTGTAGGTAAAACTGTTCTCATTCAAGAGTTAATTCATAACGTTGCTCAAGAGCATGGTGGTATTTCTGTATTCACTGGTGTTGGAGAGCGTACAAGAGAAGGAAATGACCTATATTCAGAGATGAGTGAAAGTGGAGTTATCAATAAAACTGCCATGGTATTTGGTCAGATGAATGAACCACCAGGGGCACGTATGCGTGTTGCTTTAACAGGTTTAACTTTAGCTGAATATTTTAGAGATCAAGAGCATCAGGATGTATTATTATTTATTGATAATATTTTCCGTTTTACGCAAGCAGGTTCAGAGGTTTCAGCTCTACTTGGACGTATGCCATCTGCCGTTGGTTATCAGCCAACTCTAGCAACAGAAATGGGTAAATTACAGGAAAGAATTACATCTACAAAAGATGGTTCTATTACGTCTATTCAAGCGATTTACGTTCCAGCAGATGACTATACGGACCCAGCTCCAGCAACTACATTTACACATCTAGATGCAACAACTAACCTTTCACGTAAGCTAACAGAGGAAGGTATCTACCCAGCAGTAGATCCACTTGCATCTACATCACGTGCTTTATCTCCAGAAGTAGTTGGACAAGAGCACTATGAGGTTGCAAGACGTGTACAACAAATTATTCAGAGATATAATGAACTTTTAGATATTATTGCAATTTTAGGTATGGACGAATTATCTGAAGAAGATAAGCTTGTTGTTTTAAGAGCTAGACGTATTCGTTTATTCTTATCACAAAATATGTTCATTGGTGGACAATTTACTGGTATTCCAGGATCCTATGTTCCAATCAAGGAAACCGTAAGAGGCTTTAAAGAAATTCTTGATGGTATGCATGATGACCTACCAGAAGAAGCATTCCGTCTTGTTGGTACCATCGATGATGCAATCGCAAAGGCTAAGACATTAGAGTCATGAAGCTAATCGTTTCTACCCATCAAGGGGTATTATATAACGAAGAGGTAGATTATGTTGTTGTACATAATGCCGATGGTGAGTTTGCGATTCTAAAGGAACATATTCCAGTGATTGCTGTTATGGATGAGGGCTATGTAAAAATGGTAAAGGATGCAAATGAATTTTATGTAGTGATTACAAATGGCATCTTAGAATTCCACGACAATGTAGCGAGTGTCCTTGCCCAAGAAGCACATCTAGGAAAAGATAAGGAAGAAGCAAAACAACAATTAGAGGACTTTAGAAAACAACGCTTGGATGAAAATCGTAAAGAACAGGTTGACTTTACACAAAAGGAAAAGGAATTACGTGAGCATTTAAGAAATTCTAAAGCTGGTCAATTATAAAAGAACTCAAGCAGAGTTCTTTTTTCGCTAGAAGGGAGCTTTATTTATGATTGAAGGAATCCTATTTTCAGTAGGCTTTTGTATATTTTTTGTAGTAACATTTTTAGTTCTGCAAGCATCTAGACTAGAAGAATGCTTTAAGAAAGGAAAAGTTATTTATATACGGCTTGCTTATTTTATGATATCTTTTGTAATGGCATTTTTGATTACCTATGGATTTCATTATTTAGTAGGTTTATTTAAATTTTAAATTTTTTTAAATTTCTTTGTATAACCTCACAAGGAGTAGACCATACTACAAGTGAGGTGAAAGAAATGAAAGACAAAATTAAGAGATTTTTCATAGACAAGAAGGAATTATTAGTATTCATCGCGGTAGTTGTTGTAGTATTTGCAACAGTAATTACTATTGCTTCACTTGCTTTAAATGATACTCCTGTATCAAATGATGATCCTATTCAAAATCCAGGAAATGGGGATACACCAACAATTAACCCAGGTAATGATGATCCAAATCAAGATAATCCAGTTGTACAACAACCAAAGGTTAAGTTTGCTGTTCCTGTTCAAGGAGAATGTGAAGTTGTAAGAATCTTCTTTGATTTAGCATTATCTGATGAAGAACTAGAAGATGCAATCATCACTGTAGGTGGATACTTTGTAGAGTCTAAAGGAATAAGCTATGCAAAATCCGATAATAGCGTTTTTGATGTCTGTTCAATTTACGATGGCAAGGTTACATCTGTAGAAGAGGATGAGCTAGACGGTGTATGTGTTACAATTCAGCATGCTGATGACGTAGTTAGTATTTATTCATCCTTAAGCAATGTAAGCGTAAAGGTAAACGACACTGTAAAGGTAGGACAAGTTATCGGCAAAGCATCAACATCCTTAGCAGACGTTGAAGCTGGAGTACATGTACATCTTGAAGTTAAAGTGAACAATGCATATGTAAATCCAACAACAGTATTCGGTAAAGAATTGTCTGAAGTACAAACAGGTAAGTAATACCAAGGATAAGGCACAAAAGTGCCTTTTCTTTTTTCTAAAACATAAAAAAGAATAATTCAGCATATCTAATACTAGGTGAAGAACAATGATTGAAAATGAGTCTCGCGTATTAGAAATGGCCTATCTAATGTTAGAGGGAAGAAGAACAGTTCGTGAGGTTGCCAAAAGAATAGGATATTCAAAATCGACGGTCCATCATGATTTAACAACTAAGCTAGAAAAAATTGATCCGTTGCTTTATGAAGAGGTTAAGGAGCTTTTAGAATATAATAAAAAAATCCGCCATTTACGTGGCGGAGAGGCTACTCGATTAAAGTACCATCATCATCAGGAACCTCGATTGGAAATACGCCCAAATCCATAATTTGTGTATCCCCTATTTTATATGTATAGCAATCCTCTTTCAGTTTAGAAAAAAGTTCTTTTTTACAATAGCCTAGAATTGTTACCTCAGTTAAAAATGAGGTATTTTCTATTTGAATATATTTCATTGTTTTTAATATCGTTTGGTAGGAAGAATAACTACAAGTAAGTTGGAATTTGTTCTGTTCGGAAAGTTTGTATAAAGGTGCTTGATCTAATACAGCACTGGCAGCCCCACTATAGGCTCTTACCAAACCTCCTGCTCCTAAAAGAATTCCACCAAAATAACGAGTAACAACAATTAAAATATTTGTGATATCTCTTTTTAAAATTACATCTAGTATAGGAGCGCCTGCAGTTTTAGCTGGTTCTCCATCATCACTCATTTTTTGAATATTATCCTTTAATCTATAGGCAAAACAATGATGTGTTGCATCATAATATTTTTTACGAATAGCAGTTAGAATTTCTTCAACTTCCTCAACAGTGTTCACACGATATGCCTCTGCAATAAATCTAGATTTTTGGATTACTATCGTATTTTCACATTTTCCTTGTATATATTTCATAAATATCACCAAAGATATTATACAATGATTATTTTTTCTTTGCAAATAGGTTCGTTTTGTTTTATAATTAATTTGGTGTTTACTTGTGGATAAATTGAAATTAGGCTTAGAAATTTTAAATACACTAAATGAATATTTCTTTGAAGCTTATATTGTTGGTGGAGCTGTTAGAGATTTTATTAGAAATGTTTCTATTGAGGATGTTGATCTTACGACAAATGCCAAGCCTAGCGATATTGCAAAGATATTCTCTGATGTTTCAATGGAAGGAGAAAATTATCTAAGCTGTAGAATTCATTATAAAGGCTGTACTTTTGAGGTAACTACATTTCGAGTTGATATTTCTTATATAGACCATAGACATCCACAAAGTATTGCTGTAAAAACTTTAGAAGAAGATTTGGCTAGACGAGACTTTACTATGAACGCTCTTGCGATGAATAAAGAAGGAAAGATTGTCGATTTATATCATGGATTAGAGGATATAAAGAACAAAAAGATTCGAATGATAGGAAATCCTAAGATTCGTTTTAATGAGGATTCCTTGCGTGTTTTGAGAGCTTTAGACTTTGCTTCTCGTTTTAATTATTGTTTAGACGATGAAATTCTAAATAGCCTTACTGATGACTATGTTTCTTATCTTAAGGAAGAATATATTATTTCTATGATTGAGAAAATTGCTACTAATCCATATTCCCTAGGATTAAAGTATATTGCTGAGTATCAAATCCTCAGGGGATTTCCATTTTATCAAGTGGTTTGTGAGGAAGCTTATCAAGCAAAGTATACAAAGCATATATTTGCACTATTTTTTTGTAAGCATAATTTCTTACCTGCTAACATAAAAATATCAAATCAAGAATTTAAACTTGCGAAGGATATCGCCTATTTGGTTAGAAATGATTTTAGTAATTTGGCCTTATATTATGGGAATATAGCCTGTTTAAAAGAAGCTGTAGAACTATATAATGTTTTAAAATGTAAGAATATTTTTGTTGAAGGTCTTCAAAGAAGATTTGAGGCTTTACCTATTCGGAATTCTAAGGATATAAATTTTGATTGGAACCAAATTAATCCTAAAGAAAGAGGAAGAGTAACTAAGCTTTTAGAACAATTAATTTTAAATGAAGAAGTTGAAAACAAAAAAGATGTGTTGAAAAAGTGTTTAGAAATCGAGGAATAAATTATGCGTTATACAATGATGGCATTTATTGATAACTACAATGAAATCACATTCTTGGTTCAAAGAAAAAATAGATTTAAAGCAAAGAGCTTTTATTTATATGATGAAGATTTATTT
>JAIDMV010000047.1 GCA_029050385.1 Anaeroplasmataceae bacterium
ATCCAATGCTATATTTCAAAAGAAATTTTAGGCGAAGATGCATATGATGTTTTCATTAAATCTGACATTGGTGATATTTTAGGTATTGAAGGCTCTATTATGAGAACAAATACTGGGCAGCTTACTGTTCGTTGTAAAGTATTTACTCACCTTTCTAAGGCAATTAAGCCACTACCTGAAAAATTCCATGGTCTACAGGATGTTGAAGAGGCTCGTCGTAGAAGATATGTAGATTTAATCGTAAATGATGACTCTAGAAGAGTTGCATTCATGCGTCCTAAAATCATTCGTGCAATTCAGCACTTCTTTGATAATCAAGGATTTGTTGAAGTGGAAACACCTGTTCTTCAGCCAATTTTAGGAGGAGCTGCAGCACGTCCTTTTGTTACGCATCATAACGCCTTAGATATGCCATTTTATCTTCGTATCGCAACAGAGTTACCTTTAAAGCGTCTAATCGTTGGTGGTATGGAAGCTGTTTATGAAATCGGACGCTTATTTAGAAACGAAGGTGTTGACTCTAGACATAATCCAGAGTTTACAACTGTTGAAGCTTATTTAGCATATTCTGATATGGAAGGTATGATGAACCTAGCAGAAAACTTCTTTAAGTCTGTAGCTTTAGAGGTTTTAGGTACTACTACTGTTGAATTCGATGGACATACCTATGACTTATCTAAGTTTGAAAGAATTCATATGGTGGATTTAATTAAAAGAGAATGTGGTGTTGACTTCTGGAAGCAAATGTCCTTTGATGAGGCTAAGTCTCTTGCCAAAGAACACGGAATCGAGGTTCCAGCTCACTTCACAGGTGTAGGTCATATCATTAATGCATTCTTCGAAAAGTATGGGGAAGAAAAGCTTGTTGAACCAACTATTCTATATGGACATCCACTAGAAATTTCTCCGCTTGCAAAGAAAAATCCTGATGACCCAAGATTCACAGATCGTTTTGAAATATTTATGGGTGGAACTGAATATGGTAATGCCTTTACTGAACTTAATGATCCATTAGATCAGATGGAACGTTTCACTCGCCAACTACAAGAAAGAAATTTAGGAAATGACGAAGCTTGTGAAATTGATATCGACTTCGTTGAAGCATTAGAATATGGAATGCCACCTACAGGCGGTATCGGTATTGGTATTGATAGAACTATTATGCTTTTAACTGGCAAAACAAATATTCGTGATGTTCTTCTATTCCCTCATAATCGTAATCGTAACTAAGAGGTATTTATGGATATTTATGAGGACTATGCCAATTGGAAAATAGAAAATCATGATTTTATCTATCATTTGGTAAAAACACAAAGTAAAACAATTTCAAGATTTACTTCTGCAATTGCTGTAGTAGATTATTTGTATGAAAAGTACGTCGAGAAAAATCAACTTACTGAAGAGGAAGAAGTTTTTTTCTCGGTTGGCTTTGATTATATCCATGATAATTTCTACACTATTAAAACCATCTTAGATTATACATTTAATGGAAACTTTGAAGAAATGGAAAAATGTGCAAAAACTATTAATTTATTATTGTATGTTCATGAATTTCAATCAGAGCTTTTAAATCAAGATATAGATTTGAAAAATAGTATGAAAGAATTAGATTCTTTTGAGGAAAAAGTCAATTCATATTTAGATAAAAAAGAAAATGTCCCAGATGTCTTCTTCCCTATGCTAGATGATATTGTAACTCCAATATTTAGAAGAAATGGTATTGATATGAATCCTACAGAATCTATCTTTTATGAAATAGCATTAGAATATGGCATCTATAAAAATGATGAATTTGATATGTATAATGCTGTATTCAATCTACAAAAAAAGAATAAACATAATTAAATATTCGTTCGTCAAATTACAAAAATTTAGCCCCATTTATAATTGGGGCTTTTTTATTTGAATTGAAGATGATAAGGGTTTAACCTTCTAAATGCTATTACTATCACTTCTATCAATACTTATTACTTATTCATAAGACAATTACCAAAATCTTTCAGTTTCTTTATTTTATTTTTAGAAAAATTAAAAATATAAAAAAATAAGAACAAACACTTTGGTGAAGTGATTGTTCTTAAAATAATTAATTATTTTTGTTTTTCTCGTAAATAGAAAGATAAAAGTCTTTCCAAAGCTTTGCAACATTTTCTTTAGAGTAATAATTAGATATATTATCTGAAAGCTTACATGCTTGTTCATAATAATCTGAATCAACGGACAATTTACGAATACATTCTGAGAATTCCTCGTTATTCGTTCCAACTAAGTAATTATCCCAGAGTATATTTTTATATAAATCTAAATCTCTAAGCAGGATTGGTTTGCTTGCAGAAGCAGCTTCTAAAATAGACATTGGAAACAATTCATTGTAAGATGGCATAAATAAACAATCTGCCATATTGAATATATCATTCATTTCTGTTCTAGGTATAATCCCAATAAAATGAAGATTTGAACATGGAGGATTCTCATAAATCTTCTTTAATTCGTTATATCCATCTGTAATAGCCTTGAAACTAAAGCCTCCTGCCCAAACAAATTCAATATCTGGATTGTTTTTCGCAACCTCAACAAAATCTGTTACTCCTTTTCTTGTTTGTACCTGCCCACAGCCTAATACAACAAACTTATCTAAAGGAATATTATATTTTTGCCTAATAGATACTGTTTCTTCTTTTGGAATAGGGTAAAACTGAGCTTTAGATACATAGTTTGGAATGTACTTTATATGATCTTCTTTAACTCCTAATTGAACTAAATCTTCTATGAAAATAGGATTTACAACAACCAAATACTCTGCCTTTTTATAGAAAGACATAACATATTTGCAATATATATTAAAAAATAATTTAGGTAATTTAATAGAACCCTTTAGAGTTTCTGGAAGAAAATGACAATACATTACGCGAATTCCATTTTTCTTTTTAAAACGTAAATAAAAGCTTGGATTAACAGAATGTACATGCACAATATCTGCCTTTTTCTTAGAATTAATTCTTACCTCAAAAACATCACCAAGTTCTTCTTTAACCAAATTCACTTGTTCAATATAAGCACTACCTACGCCTTGTCCTTCTACACTATCCGCCTTAGATAGCATATTAATAACTAGCTTCATAAAATCATTCTCTTTCTCTATTAAAGTAAAGTTTTAATAAATTCAACAATTTCTTTTTCCTTCGCATTTGCAAAGAAATATTTTTTAAATGATGGACGATCTATAGTCTCTAATAAAAAGTCTCTGTCTATTTTCTTTAATATTTCTAACATAGGTGTATGAGTAATTTCCTTAACGCCATCTAATATTTTCTTATTTCTTTGTTCAGGTATTACTCTTTCCTTTGGATACCCTTGACCTCTTGGACCATTAAATAGTTTTTCAAAGCAATATTCTAAATTTAATTCTGCTCCCCATCCAAATCCTTTAGCAAAAGGAAATGCAGCACAATTCCCATCATTAATTTGACCAAACATATATGCGTCAGATGGATCTACAATTAAACCGCATAAAACCTTAGGGAAGGAATTACAGGCAAGCATAGCCCCACTTCCTGTTCCACAACCTGTAACTACAAAGTCTGCTGCACCCGAGTTTATTAATATAGCAGCAAGTAATCCATTTTGTACATAGGTTAATGCCTTATCTTCCGCATTAAACATTCCATAATTATCTACAGTATGTCCATATTTAGTAGCTACCATATTCAAGGTATTATAGATAAGTTCATTTTTCCCTGCTTGGGAATTTTCATTGATTAATGCAATTCTCATAATTTTCTCCTTTTTAAAATAAGAGGCGATTTTCATCGCCCCATTTTTTTATTAATTTGCTTTTCCAATACAGCCAAACATTTCCATTTTTTCTCTAACAGTTTGTTTGATTGCATCTGTACCTGGAGCTAAAAGCTTACGAGGGTCAAAGCCCTTCTTTTCTTTATCCTTGCCAGCCTCGATATAAGCACGTGTTGCTGCTGCGAAGGATAATTGACATTCTGTATTTACATTGATTTTACATACACCTAAAGAAATAGCTTTTTTAATCATATCTTCAGGGATTCCTGTACCACCATGTAATACAAGTGGCATATTTCCACAAGCCTTCTTAATTTCAGCTAAGGTTTCAAAATCAAGTCCTTGCCAGTTTGCAGGATATTGACCATGAATATTACCAATACCAGCAGCTAAGATATCAATTCCTAAATCTGCAATCATCTTGCATTGCTTTGGATCGGCAACTTCTCCACGTCCAGTAACACCATCCTCTTCTCCACCGATAGAACCAACTTCAGCCTCTACAGTAGCGCCTAGCTTCTTAGCTAAAGCAACGATTTCTTTTGTCTTTTCAACGTTTTCTTCAATATCATAATGTGAACCATCAAACATAACTGATGAATATCCAGCAGCTAAAGCCTTCTGTGCACCTTCATAAGTACCATGGTCTAAGTGTAATGCTACAGGAACTGTAATATTTAAGGTTTCAATCATAGCCTTTACCATATCAGCTACAACCTTATATCCTGTCATATACTTGTTTGCACCCTCTGATACTCCTAAGATAACTGGTGCCTTTAATTCTTCTGCAGCAAGAAGAATTGCCTTTGTCCATTCAAGATTATTAATATTGAATGCACCTACTGCATAGTGGCCATCTCTAGCCTTGTCCATCATTTCTTTTACATTAACTAATGGCATAATTTAATTTCCTCCTAATAAGTAAATACTTCTTGTTAATATTATAATACAATAACAAAAAAAATACAATGAATAGAAAAAATAATTTTATAAAGAGACTAGTACTTCGTATTGATTTTTTTATAGGAATACCGTATAATATAAATAGAAACGCAAGGCTAGAGTAAAATCTAACCCCATGTTTTCCATGGTTGTGAAGATTCTACTCCTGCTCGGAAGGCTTTGAAGTAGAATCTTTTTCTTTTATATAAACTGTCTTTTTTATTACAAGCTTCGTAACTGTAACATAAAATTTACAGTTATTTTTTTTGAATATTTTAGAGAGTATATATTTCAAGAAATTGACCATAGCTACACCTCCCAACTCATCAGTTAAATTGGGTGCTGAAGTTAAGAAATGAACCCACAAGCTTGTGTCGCAGGAATTCATTCCTTCAGACTTGGGTAGACTTCTCTAGCCTACAAAGCATTTTATTACCTTGCAAGTCTATTATAAATTAAAGGCTTCATAGGGCAAAGCAAAAT
>JAIDMV010000048.1 GCA_029050385.1 Anaeroplasmataceae bacterium
ACTTAAGCCAGAAGCAGAATATGCAGAATTATGTTCGATAGAGATAACTTGGAAATTCATTTGACGAATCAAATTGATAAACTGTTTTAAATTTTCTCTAATTTGGAATTCAATATGAATTTCAAAATAATTGGATTTTCGATTGAATGTTGATTCTATTTTTGGAAGTACTGCTAAAACTATAGAAATTACTAAAGTTCCTAAAATGGCTAGTGTGTAAAAACCAATACCGATGGATAAGCCTAAACAAGCACAAGCCCACAATCCAGCAGCAGTAGTTAATCCTCTAATTTGATTTCTAGAAGTAACAAGGATAGTTCCAGCACCTAAAAAACCAATACCAGAAATAACCTGTGCACCTAGACGGGCACCATCTCCTAAGTTTGTTGCACGAGAAATAAATTCATTGGTTAACATTGCAATAGCAGAGCCTAGACAAACTAGAATATAAGTTCTAAATCCTGCAGCTTGATGCTTTTTTGCACGTTCAAAGCCAATCACACCACCACATAATACAGCAAGGATTAATCTAAAAACTACAGAACCAAAATTGATTTCAGCTAAAACATCCCAATGAAAAAGCTTAATTATTGGATCAATTATTTCAAATAAAAACATATTTGTACACCTCTTTACTCCATTATACAAAAAAAGATTCCAAAAGAAAAGAAGTTTTGCTAATTTTTCTTTTGGAAAATAAAAGAAAATCCAGCTTCTCACTCGACTGGATTTTCTTGGATTTGCATTTCATATTGTTTTTTTTCTTCTTTAGTTAAAGGTACAGGATCATAACCAGGTTTAAATAAAGGATTACATTTTAAAAGGCGCTTAGCAACAAGAAAAGAGGCTTTAGCAAAATTAAACTTTTGGTAGCATTCCTTCGCATATTGGCTACAGGTAGGAGTAAATCTACATCTTGGTGGATTATTAGGAGATATGCCCTGCTGATATTTTTCTATTAATTTGATTGGTAATTTATTCTTCATCGTAAATTCGTTTTCTTAAAGACAGTAAAGCAGTTTCTCCAGCAAGCTTACGAATAATTTCATAACCGAATTCTATACTTGCTGCAGCACTTCTAGCTGTAATCAAGTTTTCATCCACAACTACTTTTTTATCAATATAGGTTCCACCAAAATCTTCATCCATACAAGTAAAGCAAGTGTAATTTTTATTTTTTAAATAGCCTAAATGCCCTAAAATTGTAGGGGCAGCACAAATTGCACAAACTACCTTATCATGGTCCATGAAATACTTTATGATTTCTATAGCGTAGCCAAAGTTTTCCATAAAGCGATAGTGTGGTCCACCTGGAAGAAGTAAAGCATCATATTCCTTATAGTCAATTTCGTTAATCAAAGTAATATCTGTAAGATGAAGGTAGTGGGCACCAATTACTTCATTACGGTTAGAAACTATTGTAAGATCTAGTCCAGCTCTTCTTAATAATGCAAAGGGTGCAGTTCCTTCTAATTCTTCAAATCCATCAAATATCATAGCAAGTACTCTCATAACCATTTCCTCCATAAAAGTATTTATATTATACACTTTTTATAAGCATTTATCTACAATGAATTATAGAAAAACGTTAAAGATGTCATAATAGGGATAAAAAAAGTAAAAAATGAAGGAGGATTACAAATCATATTTTCATTACAATGATTCTATACTATACTATGGAAAGACTATTTAGATTCTATATAAGAAGTATTTTATTGGGAGTTAGCTTATCTATGGATGCCTGTGCTGTTTCAATGGCTAATGGTTTAAAGTATACTCATTTGAAAAAATCATTTATTTTAAAGATGTGCTTATGCTTTGGAATTGCCCAAGGTATAATGCCTCTAATTGGTTATGGGATTGGACATGCAGTTTTAGATTATATTAAGGACTATATTCCTTGGATAGCTTTGGGGGTATTAAGCTTTTTAGGATTGAATATGATTGTTGGTGCTTTTCATAAAGAAGAGGAGAAGAACTTATCCAAAAATGGAGTGTTCTTGCAAGCAATTGCAACGTCTATAGATGCTTTAACGGTTGGCATTACAATTGCAGATTATAATATTACAGAGGCTTTGATTTGTGTAGGGATTATAGGAGGTATCACTACAGGAATGTGCTTTATTGGCGTTTGTATAGGCAAACGTTTTGGAACAAAACTAGGATATATAGCTGAAATAGTGGGAGGACTTATCTTAATCGGTATAGGGGTAGAAATATTTTTGAAGGGAATGTGATTGCATTTGGTTAAATCCATATTAGATTTAGTTGGGAACACCCCCATATTAAATCTTCCAAAAACAAACATTTATGTGAAACTAGAATGTTTTAATCCAACAGGATCTATCAAGGATCGTACAGCAAAACAGATGCTTATGGCAGCTATAGAGGATGGTATTCTTTCAGAGGATGGAGTCATCATTGAACCGACGAGTGGAAATACTGGTATAGGACTGGCTGCCATAGGAACATATTTAGGGCATAAAGTCATTCTTACTATGCCTGAAACAATGTCAGAAGAAAGAAGAAAACTTCTTAAGGCTTATGGAGCGGAATTGGTATTAACTGAGGGCTCCCAAGGAATGAAGGGAGCCATTTGTAAGGCAAAAGAAATTGCTAAGCTTTATTCTAATGCATTTATACCAAGTCAATTTGACAATCCGAATAATCCTATGGCACATTATTTAACAACTGGTCCTGAAATTTGGAAACAGATGGATGGTCAAGTAGATATTTTAATTGCTGGGATAGGTACTGGTGGTACTATTATGGGCACAGGGAGATATTTGAAAGAAAAAAATCCAAATTTAAAAATCATAGGTATAGAACCTGCCAACTCCCCTATGTTAACAAAAGGAATCTCTGGGAAGCATCATATTGAAGGAATTGGAGCTGGGTTTATTCCATCCATATTAGATTCATCTTTTTTAGATGAGGTTGTTGCAGTAACAGATATTGAAGCAATAGAGGCTTCAAAAGATTTTGTAAAGCAGGAAGGGATATTCGTTGGTATATCTTCAGGTGCTGCCTTGCATGTAGCCAATTGCATAGCTAGAAGATATCCAAATAAAAGAATTGTAGCCATTCTTCCTGACTCAGGAGACAGATATTTATCTTATAGCGATTTTAAAAAATAAATTTTCTGCTTACATCAAACTTTAAAAAATGGTATAATGAATATGATAATAAAGCGTCTATTTTATTAGCGTCTTTCTAAAAAGAAGGAGAATATATGCAATCAACTATCGCAAGCTTACAATTGAATACAATCAAAGAAAAATTAGAACTTCTCTATAAAACTTCTAATTTAATTCATGTTTCTATTCATAATAAAAGAAATAAGGTACTTGATGCCCCATCTAAAATTGTTGGGATATACCAAAGATTTTTATGTGTAGAATCAAAAGTGAATACTTATGTTGAAAAGTTTACAATCAATTATACTGACATAATGACAGGAAATATTACAATTAAAGAATTATAAAAACACTTTCAGGGAAGAAATTCCCTTTTTTTTATTGTCAAATAAAAACAATGTTTGACTTTTCGATAGAGGGGGGGGTATAATCAAGTTGTATGATGTTCATACAAAAATACACGGAGGAAATTAGTTCATGAAGAAGTTTTTTGCAGTACTTATTTGGCTATTCGGTACGATTGCTTTACTGACTAGCTGCAGCAGTAACAAAGCTCCAAGCTGTGAGTTGACACTTACGAGCACGGAGACTTCAGTTTCTTATTCTTTATCCTTTGCAGATTTAAGTAAGAAACAGACAAGCTACAAAATAGAAATTCTAAAAGGTGAGACATCTGTAAAAGAGGAAGTATCTTCAACAGATATAACTGCAGGTCAATTTAGTAACTTAGATTTAAACACAAATTATAAAGTAAATGTTTATGTTACAAATAAGACTGAATGGGATGTTTCTTTAGCTTCCAAGGATATTCAAACAAAAAAAGGTACAATAACAGGAGTTACCTTTAATTCTCAAAGCTTTGTCTATGATGGAACAGCAAAGTCTATAGAGGTTAGCAATTTACCTGAAGGTGCAGAAGTTACCTATAGTGGTAATAGTATGACTGATGTAGGAGAATATACCGTAACAGCAACAATTAAAAAGGATAACTATGAGGATTTGGTATTAACTGCTAAGCTTACCATTACCCCAGCAAGCTCTGATTTTGTGATTGCTGATAAGACAGTTACATATACTGGTGAAGCTCAAACAATTAAAGCTGTGACAGATTTAGAAGTAACTTATGAATATTATCTAGGAGAAACTAAATTAGAATCTGCTCCAGTAAATGCTGGTACTTATACAGTTAAGGCAATTTATGCAGGGGATAAGAATCACGCAAAGGTTGAAAAGACTGCTACTTTAAAAATTGAAAAAGCAGCTTCAACAGTTACTGCAGAAGACATTACTATAAAATTTGGTGAAGAGTATGATGTAGTTGCAACATGCTCTGTAGCTGATGCAAGCTTAACTTTAGAATATTATCAAGGTGAAACTAAGCTTGATGAAAAGCCTACAGCTATAGGTTCTTATTCAGTAAAGGTTATTTTTGATGGAAATGATAATTATAAAGCGTCTAGTAAAACGATTGCTTTATTGATTACAAACCCTGATAATGCTGATATTACTATCACATTAGATAATATTTCTACAGTTTATGGACAAACTTATTCAGTTGCTCCTACAGCTGATCATGGTGTAGTATTAGAAGATTTAGTGATTAAGTATTATCAATTAGATGGTACTGAAATTGAAAAGCCAGTGAATGCGGGTAGTTATGAAATTAAAATAACCTATGCTGGTAATGAAGAAAAGTTCTTAAATCCAGCATCTAAGACAGTTACTTTAACTATTGCAAAGGCAGATTACGATTTATCTGGTATTACCTTTGCAGATGTGACTTATACATATGATGGAACAGAAAAAGAATTGGTTTATACTGGATCACTTCCAGCAGGTGTAACATTTGTTGGATATACAACAAACAAAGGAACAGATGCTGGAACTTATGAAGCGAAAGCTAGTTTTGTTGGAGAAGATACTGACAATTATAATGTTATTGCCGATTTAACAGCAACACTTACTATTGCTAAAGCCGATCCATCTTTAGAAGGCTTACAAGTTACTTTCATAAATGATTATACACCAGATATGACTATAGAAGTTTTTAAAGAAAGATTAGATGAAAAGTTATATTATTTAGAAGACTATTCTACAGTTCTACAATCTGGAGAAAATAAAATTAAAGTAATCTATAAATT
>JAIDMV010000049.1 GCA_029050385.1 Anaeroplasmataceae bacterium
TAAATATTCTTGAAGAGACATTTCATTTTCTTTGTAATCTTCTAAAATAATCTTATACTCTGTCTCTAATAAATAAGAAAGTGTAGGATTCAGAATAATTTCATCTTCACTTTCTCTAATCTTAAAGTTAGTGATATCCAGATGTAAAGGGATCAATAATAGTGGTGCTAAATATCGTTCCTTTGCTTCTTCATACTCTACCATTCCAAAGGTCATATATAAGGTATTAATGCCCTTTTCTAATAATGTATTCTTATACTCTCTATGCAAAGCTTTAATAACTTTAGTTAGAGGAATTCCCTTCTTATAGCATAAAGCATCATTGGCTTTAAGCAAAGGGCGAATGATATCCTTTACCTTCCCATTAGAATAGTTTTCTATAGTATCTTCTGTTCCATCGATTGTCTTATGATATTTTTGTAAAACAGGATCTAACTGAAATATAGAAAGTACTGTTCCACCAGTAATCTTTTCAAACAACTCCTCAAAGTTGTCATTTAAAACTTCTACACTTCGATATCCTGTGGTTTTATAATTAATCAAACGATTTCGTTTTCCTAAATCTAAAAGATGCAAGCTAATATCTTTTAACTTCTGTTCCACAAATACCACCACCTATTAGGTATTATAACATTTTCTTACAAATATAAAAAGAAAAAAATAAGAACTATTTTTTACCATAATTTTCTTAAGAATTTTATAGACAAATAGGAAAGTTGAGAATTAAGGGAATACATCATAATAAACTATTGACATTACAAACTCAATTTGTCATAATAAAGTAGGAAAGAGAAAAAATGCTCGAAGAAAATAAAAAGAGAGAAAAGGTTTATCAAAAAAATTTCTAGCAATAAAATGCCTCATCTTTCTGTTATTTTATGGAGGACAATATATAATAAAAGGAGTTGTTGATTATGGCAAAGCCAACATTCAGCGGTCAAAAGATATTAAAGATATGTAAAGCAAATTGGATAAAATGCCTAAAATCACTTTGGGTATTAACCGTTTGCTTCTTCCTAATTCTATTCAATTGCATAACCATTTTTGCAGAGGATAGAAAGCCTAATAACCAAACGGTTAAAGCTGGTATTTTTAGCTTTGAAG
Organism: Anaeroplasmataceae bacterium; assembly: GCA_029050385.1. GTDB lineage: Bacteria > Bacillota_I > Bacilli_A > Acholeplasmatales > Anaeroplasmataceae > Pelethenecus. Next base: position 1,105 of record JAIDMV010000049.1, read on the forward strand.
GCTACCACATGAAGGATGAAGAAGGCAATCTAACAGGATATGGAATTGAGTTTCTTAACCTTGTTTCTGAATATTCACGACTTAATTTCCAGTATACGGCGTATGATAGCCCTTGGGGAGATATAACAGATGAAAAAACAGGAGAAATCATCAAGCCTGGAATGCTTACAATGCTAGAAAATGGCGAGATTGATCTAGTAACCTCTGCCAGCAAAACTCCAGATCGTGAAGAAAAGTTTGATTTTTCCCTTCCTATAGGAAGAAGAAAAACAATCCTATCTATACAAATAAATAATGAAACACGCATTCGCGGAAACTACGCAACCTATAATGGGATGGTCGTTGGTCTAGTAAAAGGAAGCAGTCAAAACCAAAGCTTAGAAGATTTTGCGAAAGAAAAGAAATTCACATACACTTCGCGAGAATATAAAGATGATACAGATCTTGCTGCTGCTTTACAAAAAGGTGAAATTGATGCTATCCTTTCTAGCAATTTAAGAAAATCTGAAAATGAACAGGAATTAGATATTACCGAGGAAGCAGACTTTTATGCTATCGTTAAGAAAGGCAATACAGGGTTGCTCAACGAGATTAATTATGCCATAAGACAAATGGATATCAATGAGGGCGACTGGAAAAATGAGTTATTTTACAAATACTATGGGCCAGTTTATTCTTCTGCATTAACCTTCACAGAACGTGAAAAAGCATATTTGAATCAAGTAGCTTTAGGACAAAAAACCATCACTGTTACCGCTCATTGTGACAGAGCTCCTTATTCCTATACAGAGAATGGAGTATTAAAAGGAATCTTGCCTGATTATTTTGCAGAGATAATGGAGCTCGCTGCTAAAGAGATGGGACTAGATGAATTGCCTTATACGTTTATTGCTCCAAAAGATCAAGCAGATTACAATTATCTTATAGATGGTAGAATAAATATTATGCTTGATGGTATTAATGATCATGCCATCAAAGAAGACGAAATTATAAGTGGCTTTCATACAGAAAGCTATGTGACTGCACGAATGGCAAGAGTGACTAGACAGGATCATACTGGTACTATTAAGAAAGTTGCTGTCTCCGACTCTCAAGGCAAAAATCTTGTAGAACCATATTTAAAAGGATATGAAGTTAAAACTTATTCTACTGGTGAAGAAGCTATGCGTGCTGTGCTGAATAAAGAGGTCGATGTTGCTTATGTATACTCCTATGCTGCACAAAGATATATTAATCAGGGTCACACCAATTCTCTTTATTATAATTCAGTAAATGGTATGGTTACGCAGGTTAGTATGCATATAAGCGAGGATACAGACCACGAATTAGTTACTATATTGAACAAATGCATAAAGCAAATGTCAGATGATACACTAAATCAATTAGCTTCTAATTACACTTCATATAAAATCAGTGAATTAACCTTCTGGGAGTATCTAGGAGCACATCCAGAAATAATAATCATAGTTGTTGTGTTAATTGCCCTAATCTTATTTGTCATACTTGCACTCTATCTAAGGGGGCGTTGGAATAGAAAATTATTTCATAATACTGAACAGTCAAACAAAAAGATGGGTGAACAGTTGGCCATTGTAGAAGCCCTCAGCCGTGACTATACAAATGTTTTTGCTATCGACGTTGAGAACGCAACTGCCAAAATTATTAAATTGGAAGGCTATGTAGCCGAAGGTTTACAAAGAGGGTCTACAGAAGAGTATGACTATGCTTCTATTCTTGAAACGTATATCCGTAGCCGTGTTCATCCTGATGATCAGCAAGAAGTGACTGAGGCTCTTTCACTAGAAACTGTAAAAGACAAACTGAACACAAATGATGAATATTTAGGCAGCTATCGTATCGTAGAAAACGGAAATGTTCAGCATTTTCAATATACTTATTTTAAAATTACAGATGACGAGCAAAGGCACAACTCCTTTATCCTTGTAGGATTTCGTAATATAGATGAATTACTGCGTAAAGAACAAGAACAAAAAGATGTTCTAACTGAAGCACTTGCTCAAGCTCAATATGCTAACAAAGCTAAGACTACTTTCTTAAATAGTATGTCTCACGATATCCGCACACCAATGAACGCTATTATTGGATTTACTTCTTTAGCTACAACTCATCTTGACAACAAGGAACAGGTGCGAGATTATCTTGGCAAGATTATGACCTCAGGAAATCATCTTCTTAGCTTAATAAATGATGTCCTAGATATGAGCCGAATCGAAAGTGGAAAGGTCAAGATAGAGGAAAAGGAAACTAGTCTCCTAGAGATAATGCATGATTTAATAACCATCGTTCAAGCTGACGTAAAATCAAAACAACTAGAATTATTTGATACTCTTGATGTTACAAATGAGACGATCATTTGTGACAAACTCCGCCTGAACCAGGTACTTCTTAATTTATTAAGTAATGCAGTGAAATATACTAAACCAGGGGGTACAGTTCACATTCGTGTTAGTCAAAAAACAGAGGCATCAGAAGGTTACGCTACCTATGAGTTTGCTATTAAAGATAATGGTATCGGAATGAGTCCAACATTTTTGCAACACGTTTTTGAGCCATTTGAAAGAGAACAAACTTCTACTGTAAGTGGAATTCAAGGAACTGGTCTAGGACTTGCCATCACTAAAAACATTGTAGATATGATGGGAGGAACAATTACAGTAGAAAGTGAGGAAGGAAAAGGATCAGAGTTTACTGTAACATTTTGTTTTCAAGTTAGTGATAAGCACATTGATTTACAACAACCAGAACAAGAAAGTGATGATGAAACAGATAAATCCGAGCTGCACTTTGATGGTAAGAAACTTCTTCTAGTGGAAGATAATGAATTGAATCAAGAAATTGCACAAACGATTTTAGAGAGCGCAGGATTTATCATCGATACAGTAAACGATGGAAGTGTAGCTGTTGAACAAATGAAAAAGATGCCTGCTGGAACATATGATTTAATACTCATGGATGTTCAAATGCCTATTATGAATGGCTATGAGGCAACAAGAGCCATTCGAGCACTAGATGATCCTGTAAAGGCGACAATACCAATAGTAGCCATGACAGCTAATGCTTTTGAAGAGGATAGGAAGGAAGCATTAGAATCTGGAATGAATGGATATGTAGCTAAACCAATAGACATAAATAAACTTATGAAGACATTAGAGGGCATTTTAAAATAATAGTCTCATAGATAATTTCTAACTGATAAACATCTAAGTTTCTTTATAAAATTTAAAAACTCTCGGACCTATTACCGAGAGTTTTTACTTTGTCTAGAAGTTTATGCAAAAAGATTATTTTAATTTAGAGATAATCTTATCAGCATATTCTTTTGAAAAAGGGACATGGATTAAAATAGCATTCCCATTAAATTTTTCTAACAACTTATAATAAGCAAAATTACATAAATAATTTGTGGGGTTAGTATTATAAATTACTTCTACTTCTTCAAATACACGATTGAACATAGAAAAATCAAACTTCGTTTTCAATTCCTGACCTTGATATTTACTAACCAGTTCTATTTGAATTTTATTTTTTAATTTTGGTTTTAAGCCAAACAATAGAATTCCATCTTCAGAGGTTTTAATATTCTCTATATCTTTCTCTATCCCTCCAAATGAATTTGTCAAGAAAAAAGAATCTTGAAACTGGGATACAATATAGAATGATGGGTTGTTTTTACCTTTAAATCCTACGTAAACATATTTCATAGAGTCCTCCTATTTTTATTTAAATATTTTATCAAAATAATTTAAAACGAAACTAGCTAAATCTTTTTGCTTTTTACTAATCATTCCATCTAAAAGAA
>JAIDMV010000005.1 GCA_029050385.1 Anaeroplasmataceae bacterium
CTTTAAGGAGTAGGATTTTTTTATGAATAAATTAATTTTTTGTGCAAATGTAAAAAAAAGTATAAGTTTGTCAACTTTCCAAAATTTGTTATGAAGTAAAACGTTTACTTGTATTATGCAGTGTATTTTAATGTATAATAATGATGAAGATAAACTATGGAGGAATACTATGGAAGAAAATAAATTATCTTTTCAAGATGAAGTAAATCTTTTATGTGAAAATGCAACGAAAGCATTAAATGCTTATGCATCCTATACTCAAGAGCAGATAGATTACATTGTTGCGAAGTGTTCTGTTGCTGCCCTTGATAAGCATGGTGAACTTGCAAAGCTTGCAATAGAAGAAACAAAGCGTGGTGTTTTTGAAGATAAAGCCACAAAGAATTTATTTGCTTGTGAATACGTTACACATAATATGAAGCGTACAAAAACAGTAGGTGTAATTAGTGAAGATCCTGTAACGGGTGTAACAGATCTTGCTGAACCAGTTGGTATTGTAGCTGGTATTACCCCAGTAACCAACCCTACTTCAACAGCTATTTTTAAAGCATTAATTTGTTTAAAAACAAGAAATCCTATTATATTTGCTTTCCATCCAAGTGCACAGAAGTGTTCTGTTGCAGCTGCTAAGGTTGTATATGATGCTGCAGTCGAGGCTGGAGCTCCTGAGTACTGTATTCAGTGGATTGAACATCCTAGTATGGATGCAACAAGTGCATTAATGAATCATCCTTCTGTTGCAACCATCCTAGCAACTGGCGGTAATGCGATGGTTAAGGCAGCATATTCCTGTGGAAAACCTGCTTTAGGTGTAGGTGCTGGTAATGTTCCAGCTTATATGGAAAAGACTTGTAATATCCGTCAAGCTGTCAATGACATTGTAATGTCTAAGTCATTTGATAATGGTATGATCTGTGCGTCAGAACAGGCTGTTATTGTGGATAAGGAAATCTATGATGAAACAGTTAAGGAGTTCAAATCCTTTGGTGCTTATTTTGTAACTAATGCTGAAAAGAAGAAGTTAGAAAAATATATGTTTGGTGTTGAGAAGGATGAGGATAAGCAGGTAGCTAAACTAAATCCTGTCATCGTTGGTAAAAGTGCTAGCTTTATTGCACATGAGGCTGGATTTGACGTTCCAAAAAATACAGTTATCTTATGTGTAGCTTGTAAGAAGGTAGGTGTTGATGAACCACTTACAAGAGAAAAGCTTTCTCCAGTTTTAGCAGTATTAAAATCTAATACTACAGAAGAAGGTATTCAACTTTCTAAACAAATGGTAGAATTTAATGGTTTAGGACACTCTGCTGCAATCCATACAGCTGATGAAGCATTGACAAAGAAATTTGGGGATATCATTCCTGCAATTCGTATTATTGCAAACTCTCCATCAACCTTTGGTGGAATTGGTAATGTTTATAACTCATTCATTCCATCTTTGACTTTAGGATGTGGTTCTTATGGTCATAACTCAGTTGCTGGTAATGTAAGTGCCATCAATCTATTAAACGTTAAGAAAGTAGGTCAAAGAAGAAACAATATGCAATGGTTTAAGGTTCCTGCTAAAATCTATTTCGAAAGAAATTCAATTGAATATTTACACCAAATGAAGGAAATGAGTAAGGTAATTATTGTTACTGACCGTTCTATGGTGGATTTGGGTTATGTAAATCGTGTTACTGATCAATTAAAGCTTAGAAGTCCTGAGGTTCAACATCAATTATTCTGTGATGTAGAATCTGATCCATCTATTCAAACTGTATTAAAGGGCGTTCAATTAATGCGTTCCTTTGAACCAGATACTATCATTGCTTTAGGTGGAGGATCTGCAATGGATGCCGCTAAGGGTATGTGGTTATTCTATGAGCATCCAGAAGTTAACTTTAACGATTTAAAACAAAAGTTTATGGATATTCGTAAGCGTGCTTTCCAATATCCAGAATTAGGTAAGAAGGCAAATTTAATTTGTATTCCAACTACTTCAGGAACTGGTTCTGAGGTAACTCCATTTGCTGTTATCACAGATAAGGTAGAGCATAAGAAGTATCCATTGACAGATTACTCTTTAACTCCAACAGTTGCAATTATTGACCCTGCATTAACTATGGGCTTACCAAAAGCTATTACAGCAGATACAGGTATGGATGTTTTAACCCATGCAACAGAAGCATTTGTTTCTACACTTGCCTCAGACTTCACAGATGGTTTAGCTATTCAAGCAATTAAAATGGTATTTGCATATTTAGAGCGTGCTTATAAGAATGGACCTAATGATCCAGAGGCTCGTGAAAAAATGCATAATGCATCAGCACTAGCTGGTATGGCATTTGCGAATGCATTCTTAGGTATGAACCACTCTATGGCTCATAAGATTGGTGCTGAATTCCATGTTCCACATGGTCGTGCCAATGCTATCCTATTACCATTTACAGTACGTTATAATGGTACAAAGCCTCAAAAGCTTTCTACTTGGCCAAAGTATAATTATTATCGTGCTGATGAGAAGTATGCAGAGCTTGCAAGAATTTTAGGATTACCTGCATCAACAATTGAAGAGGGAGTAGAATCCTATGCAAAGGCTTGTGGACAATTAGGTATGAAGTGTGGTATTAAGATGAACTTCAAAAGCCAAGGCCTAGATGAAAAAGAATATTTAGCATCTTTAGAGAAACTAGCTTATTTAGCTTATGAGGACCAATGTTCTCCAGCAAACCCAAGAGTTCCAATGGTTGAGGATATGCAAAAGATTTTAAAGGATGCATATTACACAGAAGAATTCTTTGAAAAGGAAAACTAATATGTTGACACCCAAACAAAAGGCTTATTTAAAAAGCTTAGCTCATCCTTTAAAGGCTTGTTTTCAAATTGGTAAGGAAGGCTTAAGTGAAAACTTAAGAACAGACTTATTAAATTATTTAAATAAGCATGAGTTAATGAAAGTAAGTATATTAAATAATTCAAGTGTGACACTTGAAGACATTGAACCATTTTTATACGAAGTTAATATTGAATTGGTTCAAAAAATAGGACATATATTAGTTTTATATAAGCATTCGGATGATGCTAAAAATCCAATACTATTACCTGTAAAAAAATAATATTGTTTAAAGGAAAGCAAGAAATTAAAAATATAATTTTTCTTGCTTTTTTATTGCAAAAAAAGTGGATAATTTATTGTAGATAATACTAGAAATATGTTATAATGAGAGTATGTAAGGAAGGATAATATTATGCCAGAAACTAAAACGACAAAAACATCTAATTCAAGTACAAAGTCTGTTAAAGAACCAGCCAAAAAGAGTACAACTTCTTCAAAGGCTTCAACGACAGTAAAAAATACATCGAAATCAACAAAGCCTGCAACAGAAACAAAAAAACCTGTGGCAGATAATAGAAAACCTGCAAGTGCAACAACAAAAACAACTCCTGCATCAAAACAAAAAGAAGAATCATCTCATAATGATAATGATAAAAAGAGGGTTCGACTAGTTTCTATTTTAACAGCAGTTGGATTTGTTATTTTATTTGCATTGGTCATAGTTCTTATATTATGTATTAGATCATGTTCTAATAGTAATGAAGAATATGTCAATCCTTATAAAACAACGACTAGAGTTGATTATGAAACAGAATATTTAGGAACGGTAAAGCGTAATATTCCAGAAGTTAGTAATGAAGGACTTGAAGCATATCCAAAATATGGTTCTACATTAAAGTCTGTCATTGGTAGTAGTGATGAAGCAGTAGCTAAAAGAAATGCACTTATCACTGAATCTTGGAATTTAGCCTCTACAAAGACTAGAATTGGTTCTGATGGATTTCCAAAGAATACGTGGGATAGAATGGACAAGGATGGAAATCTTTATCTAGGAAATTATAATACTTCATCTGGTCCTAATACCCCTGATAAACTCTATAAGCATACATCAGCTGTTGGTATGTATTTAGGAGATGTTAATGATGATGAACCAGGCGTAATAAAGCGTATCACTATGGGACCTAGAGGCTATGATAGAGGTTATGGTATTACTGGTTTATATGCTCCAGCTGGTGAAGTTATAAAGGTAGAAATATCTAAGGAAGACATGGAAGCGACAGGTGGAATTGTTTTCCATATTGGTCAAGCATTATATAATAGTAAGGCGAATAATATTTGGGCACAAAAAAATGCGATGAATCGTTTCCCAGTTATTTTAAATACATTACACGTTGATAAAGATACTGCAATTTTTGATGAGGAAAAAGGAATCTACACAGCTTATATTGGTTCCTTCTTAGGTGGACCAATTTATATAAGAAACGAAAGTGTAACCTTTTCAACTACGATTTCAGGTGCTGTTAGTTATTCTCATTTTATATTGGGATATACAACAGAAGAGGAATTTAATAAAAATGCTAAAACCTCTACTCCATATTTTGACTTAGAAGTATGGGAGTATGGTGTCCTACATTCCGGTCCTAAAAAATATGCAGAAAAGTTTAACTATGAGCAAATTTATGATGCGGCAGTTTTATGGGATAAGATTTCTTTAGTGTCAACTCAAAGAAGTAAACAAGGCATTGTGTTCCTATATGATCCATTTGTGGCTGCTGGTGCGGCTGTTGCCTTCCCAGGGCAAGGTTCTGTCAACTGTCCAATGGACTGGATGAATGGATCACTGAATTATGAAGGATTAGTTAATGGTGGTTCATGGGGAAATATGCATGAATATAATCATAACTTCCAAGGCTATGGCTGTGGTGGAGGAGCCGATGGAGAGGTAACAAACAACGCCTTAAACATTGTAGAATATAGTTTGTTTACTAAGATATCTGCTAATCGTCAAATAGGTTCGTATGGAGCTGCTGGTCTTGGCGGTTGGAATAACTACACAAGTGCTTCTTGGGCATTAAGCCGAGTAAATGCAAATTCTATCAGTAGTACAAACGGTCTTGCCGTATATGCAACCTTATTACACAATTTTGGACAGGATGCGTTTATGCAATCCTCCAAAGGAAATGGCGAAGCTTATTTTGTAAATTGGGGAAATACGGTTCATTATGATATGTCCTATTATGCTGGTTTGACAAATACTTACTCCAATGGAGATAACTATAAAGCGTCATTACATCAAAAACAATCTTCTTATCCAATGTTTGTTCCAGTGTCTAGTGTATATCAGACAGGAAGAAGCTATAATTATGATGGAGAAAAGAGATATATTGAAACTCAACAACCATTTGTAATCAATTATGGAAGTGAATATGAGGTGGATTTATCACCTTATACTGAGGAGAATGGTCAGTATGCTAGTGGAAGTGTTGTAATTCCAAAAGGCTTTAGCTATAAGATTAAGAGTGTTAATTCAAAAGAAGTTAATGGAAAATTTGAAAAGAAGGCTGACTCTGATTATGTTTATACCTTTAAACCTAATGAAGAACTACAATCTGGTAAGATTTATGTAACCTTAGAAATTACTAAGGATGATCATGCCTTTGAGGTTGAGGATGTAGATTTAGTATTAGAATTTGAACAAACTCATGAAAGAACAAAAACAATAGTAGAGCGTACAACCTATTCTTATGAAGAAGGCAAAGGCTATACAAGTGCCATAGAAGCATTTAATAACAATTATGAAGGCTATAAGGATAAAAAAGAAGCTGATAATATCAATTTTACTCAAAATAGTAATACAGATATTTGGTATGCTCCAAAAGGAAATACTCAGCATCCAGATCATATCGTTCCTGATAATAGCGTTGTTGAAGTAAAAGGAAAACTTTTCTTTGAGGCAACTGGAAAATATCGTATTGCCTTACGTGGAAGAAATAATTGTGCATTATTTATTTCAGAAGATGAAGGTAAGACATTTAAACTGGCTGCAAAGATTGAAGATGAAAAAGTTATTAGTAATAGTGCCCAATTTAGATTAAATGATGAAAATACTTATATTGATGTAGAGATTACAGAAGAAGAAAGCTGGATTTATTATAAAACTGTATTGATTACACAGGCAAGTGATACAACACCATATATAGGTCTTGGTGTGTCTCAATGGACAACTCCAACCTATACAATTCAAACAACAACAGATGAAAATGGCAAAGAAATCACGAAGTATTTTGATGCTCAAGGTAAAGAAGTTACAGAGGCAGAAGCAAGTAATGTAACTCCAGTTGCTCCTACATCTATGGCTTACGCAACTGCCTATAGAAATTCTTATGTTCCAAACAAGGCTAAATTTGAGACAGATTATTTCTATAAGAGAACATATTCTTATGATTATAAGGATAATATCTATTATAAGGATTCTGCTACTTTAGTTAGTTCAGAAAATTATTCTCCTTGGAATAAAAATGATCATAAGATTGAAAATCTTGTGGATGGAAATACTAACACCTTTATGCATACAAATTATAAAGCCTCTGAACAAAAGCCTTTAGTATTAACTGTGGATTTAGGAAAAGAGATTACAGCTAATCAAATGACAATGCTTACGCAGTATAGACCAAATGGAGATTATCATTGTCCTACTGATTTTGTATTAGAAGGAAGTCTAGATGGCGAAACCTTCTTTGAAATAGGTAAATTTGAAGGTGTACAAAGAACTAATACAAGTGTTATTGCAAATTTTGAAGAAGCTCAAACATTTAGGTATTATCGATTAACTATCACGAAATCTTCTGGAACTTATATTATTCTAAGTGAGATTCAGTTTGCAAAAGTCTTTGAAATTAATGGTGGTCATAAGTTATCCTTAGACTCCCCAGAAGTTACTATGAAGGGCAAGTGGGAGCCAAAATCTATGTTATCAAGCTTTGGTCATGTTTATGTTGGTAAAAAGAATTCAAAAGTAGAATATGAATTTGAAGGTACTCGTTTTGGTATTTTATCTTCAAGTAGCTTAGGACAAAATTTTGAAGTTTATATTGATGGTAAAAAAATAGATAGTATTGAATTAAAAGAAGATAACGGTATAGTTATGGCTTATATTTCCTCCTTGTTAGAACAGGGCAAGCATAAGGTTTCAATTCAATGTACTGGAAATTGTAATATTGATTCTATTGTTTATTGGGATTAATTAAGAATAGGAAGGCTAGAAAAAGAGCCTTCTTTTTTCTTTAGTTTGCATTTTTTGTTTTATTTTGTTTCATATTTTGTTATAATAATATTTAAGAATGAGGAAGTGGTACGATGAAACGAATGATTTTAGTTGATGGAAATTCTTTAATGTATAGAGCCTATTATGGTATGGCAGCAGTTGGAAATTTAACGCAAAACTCTAAAGGTCTCTATACCAATGCAATTTATGCATTTGTAAGAATGATGAATCATTTAATCAATAGTAAATATGATGCAATCTTAGTAGCCTTTGATGCGGGTAAAAAAACACTTCGTCATGAATGGATGGCAGAGTATAAGGCTGGACGTCCACCTATGCCAGATGAATTTAGAATGCAGATTGCTTATATCAAGCAATTTTTAGAGATTATGCGTATCAAACAATATGAACAAAGCTTATATGAAGCAGATGATATTATTGGTACTATGGCTAAAAAAGGGGAAGAGGCAGGCTATCATGTTGATGTTTATTCCTCTGATAAAGATTTACTTCAGTTGATTGGTTCTAATACTACAGTGCATTTAACAAAAAAGGGTATGACAGATTTAGAGGATTATACCCCTGAAACCTTCTTTGAAAAATACCAAATAGAGTATTCTCAGTTTGTTGATTTAAAGGCAATGATGGGAGACAAAAGTGATAATCTTCCAGGTATACCAGGAATCGGTGAGAAGAAGGCTGTGAAGTATCTACAAACCTATGGCTCTTTAGATGAAATTATTGCTCATAAGGATGAAATAAAAGGGGCAGATGGAGTAAAGATTCAGGAAAACTACGAGCAGGCTTTATTATGTCGTAAAATGGCAACAATCATCAGAGATTTTGATATCGCTATAACGCTAGAGGATACTTTGAAGAAAGAATATGATAGAGATAAGTTGATTTCTTTTTATCAAGAATTAGAATTCCGTTCTTTACTTAAAGATGTTTCTTATGGTAGTGGAGAAATCTCTAAGGATACTAAAAAAACAGAATATGAAGTAGTGACGGATGTATGGAGATTGAAAGAGATTCTATTACCTTATTCAGCATTCATTTTTGAGACCTTTGAGTATAATTATCATAAATATCCGTTGCTAGCAATGGGAATTAAAAATAAACTAGGAACATTTATTGTAAAACAGGATATGCTTTATGCAAGTATTGATTTTCAGTTGTTTTTATCCGAAGAAAACCACAAGTCTATTTATGATTATAAAAGGGCATACGTCTTATTGAAGTATTTAGGTTTTGAATTAAGAGGCATTGATTTTGATTTATTGCTTGCAAGCTATGTCTTAAATCCATCCTTAGGAAAAGAAGAATTTAAGGTGGTTAGTGATTACTTTGATTATTCAGATGTTTTATATGATGAACAGGTTTATGGTAAAGGTGCTAAGAAGGCAATTCCTGATAATGAGGAATTAATTTTCCAACATATTGCCAAAAAAGTAAACTGTGTTTATTTTTTGAAAAATGATTGTCTAACAAAATTAAAAGAAACCAATCAATTATCCCTAATGACGGACATTGAAATTCCTCTTTCCCGTGTTTTAGGAAAGATGGAATTTGAAGGTATACGAGTAGATTTAAAAGAATTAGAAAGACAACAGAGCTTTTTAGAGGCAGATATTAATGAGCTTACAGATAAAATTTATCAGTATAGTAATGAAGTATTTAATATTGCTTCTCCTAAACAATTAGGTTCCATCCTTTTTGATAAGCTAGGTCTTCCTTATCCTAAAAAGAAGGCAACAAGCTATTCAACAGATATTGAAGTACTAGAACATATTAGAAACCTACATCCTATTGTAGATTGTATTATTGAATATCGTGCTAAGACAAAATTATATTCTACCTATATTTTAGGTTTAAAGGAACAAATCTTCCAAGATCAAAAGGTCCATACGATATTCCAACAGGCATTAACAACAACAGGAAGATTATCTAGTGTAGATCCAAACCTTCAAAATATTCCAATTCGTACAGAAGAGGGACATTTGATTCGAAAGATGTTTGTACCATCTAATCCAGACTCTATATTATATTCAGCAGATTACTCTCAGATTGAACTTAGAGTTTTGGCACATATGGCTAAGGTAAAAAAACTACAAGAAGCTTTCATCTCCAATGAGGATATACATGCTAAGACAGCTTCTGAAGTATTCGATAAAACAGAAATAACCAAAGAAGATCGTAGACGTGCTAAGGCTGTAAACTTTGGTATTATTTATGGTATCTCTGCTTATGGCTTGGCATCAGATTTAGGAATAACCAATATTGAGGCTTCTAACTTTATTAAAAGATATTTTGAGGTTTATCCAGAGATTAAAGTTTTTATGGATGAGACAATAAATTTTTGTCAGACACATGGGTATGTTCAAACCTTAAAAAATCGTATTCGTAAGATTCCTGAGATTAATTCTAAAATCTATATGCAAAGAGAATTTGGTAAGCGTATGGCGATGAATGCTCCTATCCAAGGTACCGCCGCTGATATTATCAAGCTTGCGATGATAAAGGTAGATAAAGAGATGGAAGAACGCAATCTTAAGAGTAAGATGTTAATTCAGGTTCACGATGAGCTTGTATTTGAGGTTGCAAGTGGAGAAGAAGATATTATGCTTGAGCTTGTTCGTAGGAATATGCAAACAGCTATGGAATTAGATGTTCCACTTGTAGTTGGAGATTCCTTCGGTAAAAACTGGTATGAGGTGAAATAATGGATGCAATATTGAATCGTCGTAGTGTAAGAGCCTATGACTTATCTAAAAAAATTGAGTACAAAACTTTATTTGAATTATGCAAGGCTGCTGAAGCTGCCCCAACTGCTAGAAATCAAAGAAGTAGAGAATATATTATTATCAATGATGAGAAGATTATAGAAGAACTATCCAAGGTTTCTAAGGGCTCTATGATTTTATCTAAGTGTAATACAGTGATTGCAGTTATAGGTAAAAACAAAGAAGAAATCTCAACACCTCATATGCAGGAACAGGATTTAGCCTGTGCAGTTGAAAATATATTAATTGCTACAACTGATTTGGGTCTTGGGAGCTGCTATATAGGAATATATCCGCTAGAAGATCGTGTTTCAGCATGCGATAAGATTTTAGGTGTAACTGGTGGTGCCTATACCTTTGCGTTAGTCGCTTTAGGGTATCCAAAAGATACTGATGCATTTTATGATAAAAATAAATTTAGTGATGACCTAGTTCATCATAACAGGTATTAGATATGCCAGAACTTCCGGAGGTTGAGGTTGTAAGATCCACTTTAGAAAGAGAATTAGTTGGATTAACAATTGTAGATATAGATTGTTTTTATGAATCGATTATAGAAAATATTTCTTTCTTTAAAGAAAAGGTAATCAACCAAAAAATCATTGAAATTAAACGTTATGCGAAATACTTGATATTTATTCTTTCTAATGGGGCTTTTATTTCGCATTTACGAATGGAAGGAAAGTATTTCTATGTAGATGAGTCTTATTCTATACAAAAGCATCAGCATGTTGTATTTCATCTAAATAATGGGTATAAGCTAATCTATCAAGATGTTAGAAAATTTGGTAGAATTGAATATAAGTCTTCAGAAGATTTATATAGTACGAGCC
>JAIDMV010000050.1 GCA_029050385.1 Anaeroplasmataceae bacterium
TAATAATGTTAGATTGAGAAGTAACATTATCATATATAAAGCAGAGCCTACGAACATTTTTTACTGTGAGTCGTTCATCTCTAGACTTATAGCCATGAGCCTTTGCGTAAGCTATAACGGTTTGTTTTGTTTCTTTTGATACATCAAATGCACCATTTAGTGCTTTAGATACTGTAGAAACAGATAGATGAAGCTCTTTAGCGATATCTTTTATCTTCATAATACCACTCCTTTACTTGATTATATGCTTTTTATATTGATATTTCAATGTTTTTTCGTTAATGTATCGAAATTTTTTCGAAAAAATTACTTATTTTTTGAAATATTTCGTGTTTTTTATAAAAACGCTTGCATTCGCTACGAAAACGCTTTACAATAGAATATATATATTGTACGATAAAATGAATATAAGGAGGGGTGGCTATGGATTTCAAAAGAAATGCAGGCATTCTTTTACATGTAACATCACTACCTTCTCCACATGGTGTAGGAACCTTAGGGACTACAGCTTATGAATTTATAGATTGGATGGAAAAAGCAGGATTGTCTATATGGCAGGTATTACCGCTTGTTCCTACAAATTATGGAGATTCACCCTATCAATCTGTTTCTTCAACGGCTTTAAATTATTATTTAATAGACTTTGATATATTACATAAAAAAGGTTTGTTGAAGAAAAAGGATTACGAAACAAGAAGGTTTGGAGACTATGCTGGAAAAGTAAATTATAGCTTGTTGTTTACAGAAAAGACAAAAGTTTTGCGTTTAGCCTTTGATAAATTTGAAAAGAAGGATCCAGAATTTATATCCTTTGAGGCTAAAGGAGAATATAGAGATTTTGCGGTATTTATGACAATAAAGGCAATGCATGAATATCATCCTTGGAATCTTTGGGATAAGAAATATCAATCTTATTCAAAAGAATTAGAAGAGGAAATACTTACAAAACATAAAGAAGATTACTTGTTTTGGATATGGACACAATATGAGTTCTTAGATGAATGGAATAAACTTCATACATATGCCAAGATTAAAGGAATTGAAATTATGGGGGATATGCCTTTATATGTTGCTTATGATAGTGTAGAGGTATGGAAACATCCAGAGTTATTTGTTTTAACAGAAGACAAGGAGCCAAAGCTCGTTGCAGGATGTCCTCCAGATTGTTTTACAGAGGATGGTCAGTTATGGGGAAATCCAGTATATGATTGGTCCTATATGAAAAAAACAAATTATGCTTGGTGGAATGAAAGAATTCAAAAAGCATTTGGTTTATATGATATTCTTAGAATAGATCATTTTAGAGGATTTGCACAATATTATGCCATTCCTTACGGACTTCCTAATGCTAGAATAGGGGAATGGATGGATGGTCCTAAATTTGATTTATTTAAAGATAAATTAGATTATCGCATAGTTGCAGAAGACCTAGGCTTTATAGATGATGATGTTAGAACTCTTCTAAAACAAACAAAATATCCTGGTATGAAGATATTAGAGTTTGCTTTTGATGGTTCTAAGGATAATGAACATAAGCCTTCTAATTATAAAGAAAATTATATTGTATATACAGGAACACATGACAATATGCCTTTATATCAATATATATTAGACTTGGGTCCGAATGCATTAGATACATTCTTAATAGATTTAAAGGAAGAATGTAATAAATTAAAAGTAGAAATGAATCAAGGTAGTTATGAAGCAGTAACTGAAACAGTTGTAGAACTTGCTTTTGCTTCTATAGCAAATACTTGTATCATACCTGTTCAGGATATGTTAGCTTTAGATGGTTCATCTAGAATGAATCTTCCAGCTACAGTTTCTACAAGCAATTGGAGTTATCGAGTATTAAAAAATCAATTATCTGATAAACTCGCAACTCGAATTAAAAATTATATTGTGAAATATAATCGTACTCGTTAGATTAAGTGATGTTAGTTTTTCTCCTTCTTGGGGTTCCCATCCCTTAATCTGATGGGAACCCTGAATGTTTTGAAGGGAAAAACTAAAGTTAAAATAGAATAATTGTTATGATATCCTCTCTCGGGAGATTTTGTTGAAGCCAATGGCTCAAATTTTTTAAAACAAAATTATACTGGGGGGGGGGTATATGTTTCTCTTAAACCAATATCCGCGCCCCCGGGACAACGGG
>JAIDMV010000051.1 GCA_029050385.1 Anaeroplasmataceae bacterium
CAGCAGAAGATCCATTATCTCTCAGTATCTTTTACTTACAGATACTGAACATAGATTTGAGGATACAATTGATTTCAAAGAATTAGGAAAAGCTAAATTATACTTAATGGAATTTAATAGTGAAAATGAACATCTTGCAACAAATGGATGTGTTATGATTCGTTATCCGTTAATGAAGATTCGTGACATTGAAAAAATAACAACTCTGCCTTGTAGTGCGATGTGTATCATAGAAGATAATAAATTAAACGCTATTTTACGAAGTATAGAAAACCCACAACATACGAACTGGGAATTTAATCGTATTGAAGAAGATGCCAAGCGAGCAGAAGTTAGAGGGATTTATAAACAATTATTAGATGAAATAAGAAATTTAATTTCTGGTCATCTCGCATCCAGTGATAGCTTTCAGACTGAAGTTGCTGGAGCTGGAAATTTCATTCCAGGTATGGATGATGAAGAAAAGAATGCTGATCTTCAAAAAGGGATCTTAGATACCCCATCGATTACGACTAAGAAAGTGAAATCCACTGACCTTAAATTAAAGGCTTATGTAGCAGATGAAGAAGGCGATGAGGAAATAGAGGTTGAAGATGAAGAAGAATTTTTAAAAGAATTAGAAAGTCATCAAGGAACCTCAGGTGGTAATTTTAAGCCGGGAACTGGAGAAAGAAGAGATAGTTTCTTTGGGGAAACTCATAAGATAAAGGTTTCTGAATTAAAAGGGATGTCTTATCGTTTGATGTGTATCAATAAAAAGTTACGTATGTATGCAGTCGTATTTACATCTGATTTTGAGGAACGAGATGCAATGCTAGAATTATATGCATTAGATGACAGCGGCACAAAATCACAAGTACTTATAATGGCTGGTACAGTCAATGGGCAGCAGGCACAGATTATAAACAGAAAAAGAATCAAGTTTTCTATGAGAAAGAATCAAAAAATCAAAATAGAAATGATTACAGACCAAACAGAATTATTTAGTAGTGAGGTAAGAGTATATGCGTATAGGTAAAAGACTATTTCCATATCCGTTATTGAATAACAATCCCTTATATTCACAATACGTCAATTCAAGCATTTCCTTTAAATATAATGAAGTCATTACGAAAACTCAGTTTATTTTAGATGACATCCAGTGTAATATAGACTGTGAATATCTTTCTTCTTTAATTGAAGATGGTTATGCAGAAGCTGTATTGGTCGTGGAATGTGCTCAAACAATGTTAAGAAAGCATTATACGATTACTGATGACATGAATGATATTAAAATTCCTCTGATGGATGTAAGCGGGAAGGTTGATATTTCCTTATTTGTTGTAGCAATTAAAGATATTCCAAATTTTAAGTGTAATGAC
The DNA here is from genome assembly GCA_029050385.1 of Anaeroplasmataceae bacterium. Classification (GTDB taxonomy): domain Bacteria; phylum Bacillota_I; class Bacilli_A; order Acholeplasmatales; family Anaeroplasmataceae; genus Pelethenecus. The sequence goes on from JAIDMV010000051.1 coordinate 1,362, forward strand.
TTTTTAGAGGACTATGGAGATTATGAGTTTTTCATTGAAAAAAATGATATTCTTGCAGTAGATGATGGGTATACTAGCCGCATTGAATTTAATGAAGATGATAATGGCGAAAAATCCTCAATTTTCCTTTTGATTAAGGATACAAATATAAATGACAAAACAATGAAAGTGGATTTATCCGATGAAAAGATTATTATTTCCCTTCCTACGGACCAATGGAATGAATACGATAAAACCAAACAAATCAAGCAGTTTCAAAATTTATACTTTTCCATTATTGCTGTACCAGCACTAAGCTATGCTTTAGCGGAGATGCAAAGAGTAGGAGAGAATGTAGATAATATCAGAATTGAAAAAAAGTGGTTTAATGCGTTTTGTATAGCTTATGAAAACAGGAATGGGATAGAACTCACAGATGATTTGTTTATGCAGATGAATCCATATAATGAAGCACAGAATCTTTTGAACAATCCTGTAATAAAGGCCTTAGATGATATATTCTCATTGACTATGACTATGGGAGGTATTGATGATGGAAATCAATATTAAATTTATGAAGGAAAGTGCATATTTAACGCTTCAAAAAAATCCAGAAGAAGTTTACAATCACGTTTTGAATTATCCTAAAGATTCTTCATGGTTAAGAGAGTATCTTGGATTTGAACCCTATGAAGTAAAAGAATATTCTATTGAAGATTTTCAATTAAAGGTTTCTGACAACTATAATAAGGTTGCATTTGAGAATAGTATTATTCTATATGAGCATTTAAAGCATTTGCCAAGATACATTTTATGTAATCCTAGATTTTGGGCATGGATTACATTTGAAAAAGCCTATCAAGTAGCTCAAGCCACCAGCAATCTTTCGAGTTCATCTTTGATCTCTTCAGCATGGCTTATAACAAATTCTAGAAGATCATTAATGCTAGGTGTAATTTCAAGATTTTTCTATATGGTTCAGATTTCTGTAGATGAAACCAGAAAGGATAAATATGAATTGACAAGATATCTTATGTCTAATGCCGAAACCTATAGAAATTTTTGTTATCGAAATATGGGAATGCTTAAGAATGTCACCTTGGCTGTCATTCGTGCACAAAAGGATATTTGTGAGCGATTAAATATAACCTTAGTGAATAAACAGAGTGCAGAGATGGTTAAAGAAACCTCTAAAATTGGTTCAGTTATGCTAATTGATGTGATGTCAGAAAAAGATGTATATGAGATTGTTTTTCCTAAATTTCTAAGATTAGTGGTAAATGTAAAAGAATAAGTATCATAGAAAATCATTTATTGAATGATTAGAATTGAATAAAAGCATATTGAATCTGATGAGATTTATACATTTTGGGGGAGTCTAATTTATAGATTCCTCTTTTCTTTAGGAAAAACATTTCTTTTTAATTGTATTTCTTTCCATAAAAAGAAAGAATGTGATTAAAATGGTAAAATAAAGAAAAGAGAGTTTGCAGTATAAGAGAGGATGTATAAATATGAAGACGAGATTAGAAGAGATAATAAAAAGAAGAGGCTTAGAAAGAAAAATCATTGCACGTGATTTAGAAATTGAAAGAAGAACATTAGATAATTATATAAATGAAGTTACTTTGATGAATAGTGATATTATTACAAAGCTCGCGAAGTATTTAAATGTATCAACAGATTATTTGTTGGGCGTTGATACATTAGAAGATGAATTTCTAAATGAGAAGATAGATACGATATGTAATGAATTAAAAGAAATGGTTTTTCATTTAAATCATAAAAAATAAAACTCTGGCAACCTAAATTTAGGTTGCTTTTTGACATTTTTCTTTTTAATTTTTTTAAAATGTGTTAAACTATTATATAGGTGATGAATTTGAAAAATAAAGAACTCGTTCAAGTATTGATTGATAAAAATTTTAAAATGAGCTGTGCAGAAAGCTGTACAGGTGGTCTATTGGCATCTTCAATTGTTGAGGTACCTGCAGCCTCTCAGGTTTTTGATATGTCCTTTGTGACCTATGCCAATGAAGCAAAGGTACAATTGATTGATGTGAAAGAAAAAACGATTGAAACTTATGGAGTAGTTAGTGAAGAGGTTGCAAGAGAAATGGCTATAGGCTGTGCGAAAAAAGCAAGTGCAAATGTAGGTGTTGGTATTTCTGGAATAGCTGGTCCTACAGGTGCAACTCCTACAAAGCCTATTGGTATGGTGTGTTTTGGGTTTTATATTAATGGAACAGTGTATACCTTTACTAAACAGTTTGGTAACATCGGAAGAACAGAGGTAAGAGTCGCTTCTGTCACTTTTGTTATCGATACATTACTCGAGCTTTTAAAGTCAGCATAGGCTGATTTTATTTTTTTGTCGTAATTTGAGTTTCTTTGTGGTAGAATAGAAGAAGTGTGTGGAGGATAAAGTATGAAGCCAATTTTAATTGCAATAGCTGGTGGTACAGCAAGTGGAAAGACAACAGTAGTTGATGAGATTATCAATCATTTTCATTCTGAGGATGTGGCAGTAATCTGTCAGGACAACTACTATAAAGCTCAGGATGAGTTGTCTTTAGAGGAACGAAGAAAAATTAACTATGATCATCCGAATTCCTTTGATTTAGATTTGCTATATGGCGATCTTTCTAAACTGATGGAAGGAAAGGCAATTCTTTCTCCAGTTTATGATTTTAAGGAACATAATCGTAAGAAGGATGAAACAACTTCAATTCCTTCCACAAAGGTCATTATATTAGAAGGTATCCTTGCGTTATATGATTCTAGAATCAGAAGCTTAAGTGACATTTTAATCTATGTGGAATCTGACCCGGATGTACGCTTTATTCGTAGATTGAAAAGAGATATTCATGAGCGTGGCAGAGATTTGGATAGTGTCATTATGCAGTATTTAAGTACAGTAAAGCCGATGTATGATGAGTACATTGCCCCTACAAAACGTTTTGCAGATATAATTATTCCTAATGATACGAAGCATGATGTTGCAATTGAAATTTTAGCAGCAAAAATAAAGGACATCATAAAATAAAAAAGTGACTTCACAAATAGTTGGTTTTGTGCTATAGTAAAAATGTGGCTGGCAGAAGTTTATAGGCAAGGGCTCTACTTCCTATAGATGGTCAAGACAACTGAATTGTCGTAGAGAGAGTTTCTTATGGTGATAAGATAGCGTGATTGAAAATGACGAGTATAAATGTACTCTCAAATTTCATCACGCTTTTTTGTTTATACAGAAACGAAAAAACTTTATTTTATTATTACAAGGAGGAAAGAGTATGAGGGACTATAATGAAATGAGAATGAAAGTATTGGAGTGTATTGAAATGCATCCTTCTATGACGATAGAAGAAATGTGTGAATCTCTTTATTTGAGTAGAACCTCTCTAACGAGATATCTTCGTATTTTTAAAGAAGAGGAGCTGATTTGCGATAATGGAAAAAAAAGAGCGGATTATCAAAGATTATTGACAAATAAAGGACGACTTTTATTGACAAAAAAATAAAATCCTTTTATAATTATAAGAAGTGATAAAAGGAGTTGATTGTATGCTAAATAAAGTTAGTGAACGATGTGCATTAGATAAACATGCTAAATTTTATTATGCTTCAAATCGACTTTTCTTTGAACTTAAAATCATTCGAATCCTTTTATACCTTCTAGCAATTATTCCAGTTGTTATCACAGTTTTACCACAGATTAAATCTAATCAAATTTCAAATGTGGTTTGTACAATTGTCTCTTTTGCTATTACATTAATTAATGAATCAACAAGTTCCTTTATGAATAGACACAAGGATTACGCAATTTATTCCTTACAGTTATACGAAACAGGAATTACAGGATCCACATTTTCTAAGATTGAATATGATCGAGAGCTTACGAACGATTTAAATGAGCTTGCTATTAGAAGAGGAATTCCTAAGATGAAGCAGCAGGAGGAATATCATACTGTATGTGTTCCAAAGGATATTTCAGATGAATATAGTTATTTATATATCTGCAGAATTAACGCTGCAACAAACAAGTATTTATTAAGTAGAGTAATTTATATTTATTTCTTTATCTTAATTGCAATCGTAGCCATATTCATTGGTGCTATTTTCCTAAAAAAAGAGACAAGTCAGTATTTGATTTTACTTATAGGATTCTACCCATTAATTAGCCCTATCATTAAAGATTTAAATAGTGCTAAGGAATGTACTAGAGACTGTACAAAGGTTTGTGCAGATATTGATAATTATTTTGCTGATGGAGATGCATCAGTAGAACGTCTTGCCAGAATGCATTATTATGTTCAGCAAATTGAATTTGAAATGTTTTCCAGCAGACCAACGATTTATAAATTATTTAAAAAGTTATTTAGTGGTGGTGTAGAAGTTTTACAGGATGGTGTAACAGAACGCTTTAGATCTTCCATTGTGGAATTGAAACAAAAATCATTAATGAATAAAGGATTGCTATCTCAGCCTAAGGGCAAATCTTTAATTACTCAAAAAGAATATGATTTAGAGCAATTGAAAAAAATTGAAAAGCAGAAAAAGGTAGTCAAGATTACAAAACCAATCGAATCCAAAACTATAACTCCTAAACCTACACAGGTAAAACCAGTAGTTAAATCTTCTGAAACCAAGATAGCACCTAAGACACCAGCTAAAAAGCCTGCAAAGGCAACATCAGTCAAATCAGCAACGAAACCTGTGCCAGTGAAAAAGAAGGAGACTCCTAAAACTGTCAAAAAAATACCAGCTCCCAAGGTTTCTGGACAAAAGAAATCAAAGGATACGACAGCAAAGAAGAATACCAAATAGATTTCTATGTTTTTCTATTGTAATATTTTAGGAAAAAGTGTATAATACATTATGTCCATAAAGAGAAGATGAGAGACAAGCTCTGTGACTCTTCAGCAACCTTTTCAGTAAGGTGCTAATGCTTGTATGATGGCGATAAAATGTATTTGATTTCAAAAGCCATCATTACGATGGTTTTTATTATAAACAGAAAGGATGGGATGATATGATCGCAAGCATTGTTGTGGACATTGCAGCTAAACAAGTAAATCAAACTTTTGATTATATGGTTCCATCACATCTTGAGGGTATCCTGCAGGTCGGATACAGAGTCCGTGTGATTTTTGGAAATCGTACTGTATTAGGCTTTGTGGTGGAATTGAAGGATAAAACAGAGTTCAAGAAAAAACTACGTGAAATCAGTGATATTGTAGATGTTTATCCCGTCTTAAATGAAGAATTTGTAAATTTAGCAAAATTTATTGCAAATCATAATTTTTCTTATTACGCTGTTGCGTTACAAACCATGATTCCTTCAGCTCTTAAAATCAAATATCAGAAGATTGCCAAAGTGAAGGATATCCCTGAAGAATTAAATGACATTTTTAAAGGCAAAAAAGAAATTAGTATTGATAACAGAACTCCAGAAGAATTAAGCAGAATTTATAAAGCACATAAAGAGGGGATTCTTGAACTGGATACTAAATTCAAGCAGAATAGAAAAGAAAAGACTGTGGAATATGTCTTTATAAAGGATGATACTATACTTCCCAAAAGTAAGCAGGGAACAAAGCTTTTAGAGTATTTAAAGGAATTAGATGAGGTAACTTCTGTCCCAATGGTATTAGAAAACACAGGTTTTTCCAAAGGTGTACTGGATACTTTAATTAAACAAGGAACTCTTGGTTCCTATAAGAAAGAAGTATTAAAAGCAGATAATATTCTGATTACAGAAATCCCACCTTATGAACTGAATGCTTCCCAAAAGAAAGCTTATGAAACACTTTCTTATAATGAAACAAAAACCTATCTTTTACATGGTGTGACTGGTAGCGGAAAGACAATTGTGTATATCCATTGGATTAAAGATGTATTGGCTATGGGCAAGCAGGCATTGTTGTTAGTACCTGAAATTTCCTTAACTCCTCAGATTACATCTATTTTCCAAAGCCATTTTGGAAATGATGTAGCTATTTTACATTCTAGATTATCTGTGTATGACCGCTATACAGCATGGAAAAAGATATTAACTCATCAGGTTCGAATTGTTATAGGAGCTCGTTCTGCAATATTTGCACCTTTAGATCAGCTAGGAATCATCATCATTGATGAGGAGCATGAACAATCCTATATACAGGATAATAACCCAAAATATAACGCGATTGAAATTGCTAAGCTGAGAAGCCAAACGCACAAATGTCCGCTGGTATTGGGAAGTGCTACACCAAATGTCTGTGATTATTATCAGGCAATAGAGGGCGAATATGAATTGCTTACCATGCCAACACGTGCCAATCAGCACCCACTTCCTAAGAAGACGCTTATAGATATGCGTGAGGAACTAAAATCAGGAAACAAGTCTGTGTTCTCTAGAAGTTTACAAAAAAGACTAATAGAGGTTTATGGAAGAAATGAACAGTCTATACTATTTTTAAACAGAAGAGGACATTCCTCTTTTGTGATGTGCAGGAGCTGTGGAGAGGTTATAGAATGTCCGCATTGTGATGTGTCCTTAACCTATCATTCTGGCACAAATACACTCGTATGCCATCATTGTGGATATAAGCAAATGAATGTGGAAAGCTGTCCTGCATGTGGTAGTTCAAAGATACGCTTTGTTGGAAGTGGTACAGAAAAAGTGATGGAAGAGATTCAAAATCTGTTACCAGAAGCCAGGATTCTTCGTGTGGATTTAGATACCACATCTAAGATGGTGGATTATGAAACTGCTTTTGAACAATTTAAAAAGCATGAGGCAGATATTATGGTTGGAACGCAGATGATTGCAAAAGGATTAGATTTTGCAGATGTCACTTTGGTAGGTATTATCAATGCAGACTTAGCTCTTCATTATCCTAGCTATGCTTCTAATATGACTGCCTATAACCTGATTGAGCAGGTTTCTGGTCGGGCAGGACGAGGTGACAAAACAGGAGAGGTTATTATTCAGACCTACCAGCCAGAACACTTTGTTTTAGAAACATCCATGAAAAATGATTTTGATGGGTTCTTTAAAAAAGAAATTGCCAATAGAAAAATTACCGGAATGCCTCCATTTTCTTTGGCAATAGAGATTATGATTGAATCTGAAAATTTGTCTATGGCAAAAACGGAAAGCTATCGTATGTTACACGCTTTAAAATCAGTAGCTAAGGAAAGTGAAATCTTAGGACCAGCAGAAGGATTACCTTTTCGCTTACATGATATGTATAGATACACGATCCAACTTAAAATTGTAGAAGATGCTGTAATGGATAAGATAAGCGAAATTTATCCGATGTATCAAACGAATAAAGATGTAAATATAAAAATTACAAGGATGTGAAAACATGAAAATTGTATTTATGGGAACTCCCGATTTTGCAGTGCCAATTTTAGAAGCACTACATGAAAAATATGAAATTGTACTCGTCATCAGTCAGCCCAACAAATTAAAGAAAAAGGGGCAGTGGCTTGATACACCAGTTGCCGCTACGGCCAAGCGTTTGGGTTTACCTCTTTATCAGCCTGAAAAGGTGGGGGCAGATGTAGAGTATATCAGAAGTTTTCAAGGAGACGTGTTAGTGACTGCAGCCTTTGGACAGTATATCCCTTCTAAGGTACTTGCCTTATTTAAAAAGACAATGAATGTACATGGCTCCTTACTTCCAAAATATCGTGGAGGAGCACCTATTCAGCGTTCTATAATGAATGGTGATACCAAAACGGGTATTACAATTATTGAGATGGCAAAAAAGTTGGATGCAGGGATTATGTATGCCAAAAGAGAATGTCCAATCTTAGAAAGTGATACTTCCAGCACAATGTTTGAAAAGCTTTCTAAGATGGGAAGAGATTTACTTTTAGAGGTCATAGAAGATATATATACAGGAAAGCTTACTGGTGAGGTACAAAATGAAGATGAGGTTACCTATGCCCCAAATTTAACACCAGAAGAAGAAATCATAGATTTTAATCGTCCTGCAAAGGATATAGTTCATCAGATTATGGGCTTATCCTTAGAACCAGGAGCCACCATAGTATTTAAGGATATAAAACTAAAAGTCTTTCAGGCCAAGGTTGTAGAGGATACGTAAAACCAAGTACCAGGAACTGTTTTATCTCTAAAGAAACAGGTT
>JAIDMV010000052.1 GCA_029050385.1 Anaeroplasmataceae bacterium
ATATTAGTACAGCTGCGTATACTAACGAATTGGTTCATGATGAAGACCAAAACGAAGATTATTTGAAGATAAGCTTTCATGCGGACTCTGCAACAAGCTGCGCTGGTACAAACTATGTTTTCAGACCAAATGGTGGAGCTGGGAATGTTATTGATTTAGCTTCTAGTAGCAATAAGGATGCAGTAATAAAAATTAGATTTAAAACTGGAACTGAGAATAGAAAGACATTCCGTTTATATATGGCTGGCGGAAATTATGATGTTATCAATCTTATTAGTGGTCATCTTTATTACGCATTTAATAATAAGATTGATGGTAGTGATCCAGACTATGAGACATTTGGTTCAGTATCTGTAAATGAATGGCATGAGGCTGTCATAATCTTAAAAGACAATGGTGCTCCAGCAGATGCTACATCCCCTTCACCAGATAGAATTTACTTATATGTTGATAATCAATTCATATATGAAAAACCTTTTAAGGATGGAAAAAATTATAACGGACAAGTATCACAATTGATTCATCTACTTCATGCAAGTACTAAAAAAGATGAAGAAACTTGCATAGATTATATTAGAGTAGGACAATTTAATGCACCAGTTGTAACTCAACTAGATGATATAGAAGCTTACACAAATATACCATTTGCACTTGAAGATTTTATTTCTGGAACAAACGATGCATATTTACCTTCTATTTTACCTTCTTATGATGTAGATTTTGCAGTTGATGGAAACACATTGGAAAAAACAACATCTGGAAATGTTACAACATATTCCTTAGAGGGAACTAACTATATAGAGTATTCGAATTTGACAAATAAATATACTGCATTGACAGCATCTACTTTGTCTGCAACAATTACATGTTCTAATGGTAGTTCTGAACCAATCGGTTTTGAACCAATTAGTTTTGATATTTCTGTTAGTGAATATACAGAACCAATTCCAGTAGAAGAAATTGTTATTGCACAGTCAGGCATTGTAAAAAATGATTCAATTACTTTAGGTGTTGGAGAAAACTATGATTTAACCCAATTATTTGGAGCATACCCAACTACTGCTACTGATTTAGAAGTTTCTTATACAATAGAAGATGAAGAAATTGCACAAGTTACAAATTCTACTTTAGAGGCTTTAGCAAATGGTTCTACAAAGTTAACTATTACTGCAACCGGTGGTGGAGCAGAAGTTTCAAAAGAAATTACACTTAATGTAACAAAAGGCCATTATTCAATATTAAACGGCTATACAACAGAAGATACATGTACAGCAGGTGGTCAAGAATTTTCTGGATATGTAAGCTCTAAAGCTTCTACCAAAGATTTTGCACCAGTTACTGTTGTTGCAGATCCTGTCTTTGGTAATGTGATAAAGTTTACAGGTGTAGGTGAAACCACGAATGGTTCAGCAGCACATTTAAATCTACATATTCCTGCAGCAGAGCTTGTAGCAAATAAGGATTACAAACTTACTGGTTGGGTAAAGATGGAAAATGATGGGGCTGTAAACAAAGATGCAAGATTAGATGTTAAAATTATTATGTATTATCTTGAAGGTAGCAATTATGGATATCCAGATCAAGGTGTACTTCCTTATCGTGTTGAATATGCTACAATAAAAGTTAGTCAAGCAGGATCAGGATGGAATTATTTTGAAATGGAAATCCCTGCAAACTTCGATACAAATGCAAACGGATTTAATTTTGCTGGATTAAAAGTGGAAATTGCTGCTTGGAACGTACAAGAAAATATAGATAGTTATATTACTCATTTAAATTTAGTAGAACAAGATAGTGTTTATCTTTCTAGCTGGGGATTAGCTGATGAAGAGGGTGCAGCTAAAGAAGAATATACTTTAAGTGCTGGAAGCACATTACAGTTAAATGCTGTACCAGTTCCATCAACTGCAACAGTTGAGGCAACTTATGAATCAGCAGACCCTACAATTGCAACAGTTGATGAAAATGGATTAGTAACAGTTTTAAATAAAGCAGGCGAAACAACAATAACAGTTACTGTGGGAACCAAAACAGAAACTGTAAAAATTATTGTAACTAAGGGTGCAACAGCTATTACTGGTGATAAGACTAGCTTCGAAATGGATATTGAAGAATGGGAAAATGATGGACAATTCGACGCTATTTGTTCTATAACAGTAACACCAGCAGACTCAACAAGTGAACTTGATGTTGTTGTAGCTGATGAAACAGTTTGTAAAGCAGACTTAATCGATAACGAATTATGGTTAAGTGATGTAAAGGTTGGAACTACAACAATTACAGTATTCTCAAAAGATGATTCTACTGTTAAGTTTGAAATTACAGTTACTTTTACAAAGGGTGGTACTGAAAATCCAGATCCAGAAACTTATACAATTACTTTCGATATGCATGGACATGGAACAGCACCAACAAGTGTAGCACCAGCTAAAGTATTACCAACACCACTACCTAGTGTAGCAGATGTAGATGGTTGGCATTTTGATGGCTGGTACTTAGATGCAGAATATAAGACAGTAGCAGAAGCAGGAGCTTCAATTGAAAGTGCAACAGTACTTCATGCAAAGTGGACAGCAGCAAGTGAAGAACCAACGACTACTTATACAATTACATATAATGTACAAGGCCACGGCTCAGCACCAGCAAGTGCTTCTAATGTAACAGCATTACCAACACCACTTCCTGAAGTCACTGCAGAAGGTTATGTATTCGGCGGTTGGTATTTAGAAGCTGCATGTACAACTGCGGCAACAGCAGGAGCAGCAATTACTGCAAATACAACACTATATGCAAAGTGGACAGCAGCAAGTGAAGAACCAACAACTTCTTATACAATTACATATAATGTACAAGGTCATGGAACAGCACCAGAGAGTGTTACAGGAACAAATCTTCCTGACACATTACCTGTATTATCTGAAACAGGATATACATTTGGTGGTTGGTATTTAGATGCTGATTGTACTCAAGCTGCACAAGCAGGCGCAGAGATTACTGAAGATACAACATTATATGCTAAATGGACTGAAAAACAAGTAGTTAATCCAACTCCTGAAACTCCAAAGAAAAAAGGTCTTTCTGGAGGTGCTATTGCCGGAATCGTTATCGGTGTTCTTGCAACTTTAGGATTAGCTGGTGGTTTAGCATTCTACTTTATTAAAAAAAATCAGGCTCCAAAAGCAACTGAAGAAAATAAAGAAGAACCAGAAAATACAGAAGATAAGGAATAAGTGAATTTATGAAGAAAAAAGTTATAATATTTAGCACTTTATTTCTTCTGATTCTAACATGTTTTATTGGAACTGCCATTTCTTTGGACTTGAAAGTACAAAAAGATGGCAGTACTTCTCCTTCCTTTATGGCTACAAGTAGCGAAAGGAGAAACCCTTTAAAGAACAAAGAAAACCAAGCAATTGATGTTGGCGAAGAGTATGAATTCACTTTCATGCCTTATGTCAAAGAGGAGCAAAAGCAAAGTCTTCAATTTGAAATAGAAGATGAAGAAATATTATACTTAACAAAATCTAAATTTAAGGTAATTGGTTTAAAGGCAGGAATCTCAAAGGTTACAATCTCTTCAGCTGATTACTATGCAGAAGTTGAGATTAAAGTTCGATTAGCAAATCTTTCAGAAGATGGTGATTTCTCTTCATTTTCAGCAGATGCCGAATGGAAAACGGGAAATCAAACTGTAAATGGATGGAGACTTTATACAGGTTCAGGCAGCAACGATCTAGATAACAAACAGGTTGTTAAAATCGTTGAAATCGATGAAACAAACGAAGCTAACGAAACTATTCAAAACAAGGTGGTTTATTATAATCACCAAAAGGAAGCACAATCTGTTTTATATAGGACCTACGATGTAGGTGCAGGACAATATTATGTTACTGCTAGAATGAAAACTGAAAATGTTTCTAAAACAACGTATTTACGTGTAAATCAAGATAATAAAAATACTGTAGTAACTGATACTTTAACTGGAAGTACAGATTGGGTTCAGGTGTCTACTCCAATATTTAGAATAGAAGAGGGAGAACCTAATCCTTTAAAAATTGAACTTTATATCGCAAATAGTACAGGTGAAATTTGGTTTGATGATATACAAATTTATCGTATCATTAAACATGAATATTTGTCTATTTCGTCAGAGAGTATGACAGAAGATTTGGAGATTGGAGAACAAAGACAGATTAACTGTTTTACAAATCCGACTTCTAAGGTAGACTATGAGTTTGAATATGAAGTAGAAGATGAGAGTATAGTTGAAGTTTCCAAAACAGGCGTAATGACTGCTAAAGCAGCAGGTATGACAACCATTACCATAAAGGATGAAATATTTGGTTATACAACGAAGCTTGATGTTATTGTTGGTACAAAAAATAAAATCTCAGCAAAGGTAAATGATAACAACAATTTAGTTTATGCAAAAGAAGATACGACTTTGGAAATTCCAGTACAGGTTACAAATAGTACTTCATATCAAATAGTAAAGTATAGTGGTGCAACCTATGGTGATTACTATATTAAAAACAACAAGATTTACTATACACCAAAATATAATGTTTTTACTACAAATGAAAGAGATTCATTTGAAGTAGTTGTTCTTGACGACAAAGCAGGCGGATTCTGTATTGTAAAGATAACTGTTGATATTTCTGCAGAAAACGATCCTTGTATCGCAACAGATTTTTGGTTGACTACACCAAAGAATACAGCATTAGAATGGACAACAAGTAAAAACAAGTATAATTACTCTGCAGGTGGAAAGTATAATGGTACATCTGCAGATATGGTATATAATGGAGCATATTTACAAATCACATGTGATGATGTCGAAGTTATCTATCCTTATACTACAAGGAATCAATTTAGAGAGGCAGGAACGGAAGCCACTTTAAGAAAAGCCAAAGTTGATCTCTACCAATCTATTTATGCAACTGCAGCAGATGGAAGCTTTAAATTCACAACTTCAAATGGAGGAACAGTAGAAATTCTTCGAGGCGGAAAAATTGATGAAATCCAAGATAGATACTATTCTCAAACTGGAAAAATCATTCATGGTTTATTATATAACTATACCCCTAAAAAGGGTTTCTATGGATATGACACATTCAACTTTACACTTCATAACGGAGAAAGAGAAGATGTTGTTTCAGCAACAATTTATGTTCTTCCTGGAGATGAAGAATTCAAATTTAAAAATTTGGATTTAGATGGCATTTATTTATTAACAAATAATGCTTGGCTAGAAGAGGTAAGAGAAGGATATGAAAATGATGATCCTTATATTTGCCGCTGGGTAGATTTTTATGAAAATCAATTAAGAGGACATAATTTAACAGGTATTCCAGCAAATGCACGTTCGGCTATTGAACAATTTGCAATTCTTTATCAAGTGACTGGCGAGAAGGAATATGCAGAACGTTGTTGGGAACAGCTATCTGTAATTGTTGGTAAGGATAGAGGATTAGACTGGGGAGGTTCTTCTAATGGATTCTTGGATGCAGCAATGGTTACATATAGTGTTGCATTTGCCTATAATTTTATTAGAGATACTTTAACAGAAGAACAAAAAGCTCAAACAATACGAGCTCTTTATGAAGAGGGATTCTATTTTTTTGAGACTCTTACTAATGTAAATGTGTTATTACATGGTAACAACCACTGTTTGTTAATTTGTGGAAACTTAGCCCTTGCAGCTTTATCTACATTAAGCTATGAAGGAAAATTAGATGTAACCACAAATGGGAAAAAGTCTACAATCGATGTTCAAGAAATGTCAGTTCAAGTTATTATTACAGCACTTAAATTCTTACAAACAGGATTAGTTCATTATTCTGAATCAGGTGGATTCCCTGAAGGTCCGGCATATTCCATTTATGCCCATAGAAATATGGTACATTTACTTGCCACTTTAAGAAATCTATATGGTGAAGAAGATGGAAAAATTTATTCCTTTGGTTTAAGTGATATTAAAGGTATTATGGATTATACAAATTATCCACTTTATACCTCTACTCCAAATTATGAATCTTTCTATTATGCAGAAAGTGAATATTCAAATAATCAACCAGCACTTATGTGGTATACAAGAATAGATGAATCTAACATAAATGCTGCGGTTTTAAGTAAATTAGCTGATGAAAACGAACAATATAATATTCTAAATTTATTGTGGTATACACCAGGATTATTCGATAAGGTGAATCTGCACGAAATGGATCCGTTAGACTATTTACTAGAAGATCATGAGCTTGCAACCTTCCGTTCAGCCTTTGGTGATGAGATGGCCATTTTTACTGGTTTAAAAGGCTTTGATACGGATAGTGGAGCATATACTCATAGAAATTTAGATAGTGGAACATTCGAGATATATGCATTTGGAGAAAGATTTATAGGAAACTTCTCAGATGAATTATATAGTGCTGATGTTGGTGTTCCAAATGGATTCTGGGATTATGACTATCAAAGATGGACGTATTATAGAAAGAGTGCTCAAGGACAAAACACATTAGTGTTTAATCCAGAGAAGAATCCTGTTCTACAACAATCTCCTTATGAATATGCACCAATTGTTAATTTCAATTCTAATAAGAATGGTGGATATGCAGTAATCAATTTATCTGATGTATATAACACAGATGTTACAACTGCTTATCGTGGATTAAAATTCTTTGATAATCGTTCAAAGATTATGATTCAAGATGAATTTGAATTGCGTGATACATCCACAGTATATTGGAGTGCACATACAGAGGCTAAAATCGAAATTATCAATGAGAAGCTTGCTAGATTAATATTGAATGGGAAGAGCTTATACGCTTATATCAATAGTGAAATCGGAACATTCTCTGTTATGCCAGCAACTGCTCTTCCTGGAACAATTGGAGAATTCTGTCATTTAGATAATACTGATATTAACAAACTTATTATTAAATTAGAAAATGTTACATCTGGTGTTTTAAATGTAGTATTTGTTCCAACATTAGAAGAGATTACAGAATTCGAAAAATATGAAATTGTTTCTCTTGCAGATTGGACATTAGAAGATTTACCTATAATCCCTGATATTTCAGTTGAGAATATTGAAGTAAATGCAGAATTCGGAAATCAGTTTAAATATGTATTTAATCCTTATCAATATGATTATATTGTTAAATTAGATAATACAGTTAAAGAAGTACCTGATCTTACAGTAGCTTATAATTCATCTAAATATGAGATTAAAATTGAAAAATCAAAACTATTTAATCAATTCACTAAGGTTATAGTTACTGATATTGCAACAAAGGAAACTAGAGAATATCGCTATCGATTTATTGTGGATACAATTATAGATGAATACGAATATGAAGATTACACGCAAATTACTGTTGCAGATGTATCAGGAAATGAAGGTGCTTCTAATCTAATTGATGGACGCAACTCTACAACCTTTACATCCGACGAGCGTGAAATTGTAATATTTGAATTTGAAAAAGTTTCTAAATTGACTAACGTATTGATGCGTTTTTCAGGAGGTCTATTAAATACTTATTACTTTGATATTTACTACAGCTTAGATGGAGAAACTTGGACAACCTGTTATTTTGGTGGTCAAAGCACAAATAATATGGGAAATGAAGTTTATTCTCTTGGCACAGTTGAAGCAAAATTTATTAAAATAGTATTTAATGGAAATAATCATAGTGAGAAAGTAACTATTTCGAGAGTTGAATTTAATAATAACAATTATGATGCACAAGAAGGTCCGGGAGAGGATCCAGGGTACAATCCAGGAGAAGATCCAGGATACAATCCGGGAGAGGATCCAATTGTTGAAAAGAAGATTAACAATCTTCCAATTATTTTAGGATCTCTTTTCGGTGTAATAGGTTTAGCAGCTTTAGCTATTGCTATTTATATCATTATAAAAAGGAGGATAAGAAAATGAAAAAATTTTTACTAATGATAGCACTTGTAATTTGTAGTGTTTTTACTCTTGCATCTTGTGGTGGTACTACCGACAATCCAGGCGGTGGTAATACCGATAACCCAGGTGGTGGCAACACCGACAATCCAGGCAATGTTAATAAAAAAGAGTTCACAATTTTCTTACAACAAGATGGTGTGATTTATCGTTCTGATATGCCTGTTTTCCAAAAGGCAAATGATTATGCGAATATTAAATTGACGGGTATTTTACAAAAGTATGATACGAACTATGATACAATTTTTAATTTAAGAGGAAAAAATGCAAGCTTAGTAGTCAATGATCAAGACACAATTGAAGCTTATGCTTTAAGAGATAAGCTTTATGTGGATTTGACATCTTTAATTGAACAGCATGCTCCTAATTTAAAGAAATTCTTTGATGAGAATCCAAAACAGAAGGCTTGGGCAACTGCAAGTGATGGAAAAATTTATGGTATTCCATTCTATACTGATGGAAAGACTGCAAAAGCTTTCTTTGTAAGACAAGACTGGGTTAACATTCTTGCAAATAAGAATGCATTACCAAAGGGTGTTACAAAAACCAATTTAAATAATATGACAGTTCAACAATTCCATGATTTGTTGATGGCATTTAAGGATAATAAGAAGGATTTAACTTCTTATTCAAAGATTTATCCATACTTTGATAGAGATTCTGAATTTGCAATTTCTGAATTAGCTTCTTTATGGGGTGGAACTGCAGAGTACTATTTAGATAACAATAATAAAGTTCAATATGGTGCAGTTATGCCAGAATTTAGAACGGCTATAGATAATATTTCTGTGTGGTTTAAAGAAGGATTAATTGATCCAACAATCTTAACTTCATCTTCAAAGGATAAGAGAGAAACTTATTTTGCTCAAAATAGTGGTGGCGCTACACATGACTGGTTAGGTACTACTTATTCATTTAATGATGATGTTTATGCAGAGAATATGGTTGATGGATTTGAATTGGTTTGTATTGCTCCACCTACAAGAAGTGATGGTACAAAGTATGAACCTACTCTTCGTAAGCAAATCGGTACAGTAACTGCAATCAATGCAGCAACAAGCGCAGAAGACCAAATTCAATTAATTAAATGGATTGATTATTTCTTTACAGAAACAGGACGTGATCAATTGAATTTTGGTATTGAAGGAGAACATTTTACAAAGAATGGCTCTACATATCAATATACGAACAAGATTATTAATGATAACGGAACAGCATTAGCAAATCTTTATAATATTGGATCTCAGCTTCAAACTCCGGGTGTTCAATCCTTTGCATATGAAAAGGCATGGTTATCTACTCCTGCAAGTGAAGCAATGGAGATGTATGAAAACAAC
>JAIDMV010000053.1 GCA_029050385.1 Anaeroplasmataceae bacterium
CAATAGAATCTTTCTTAAAGCTTAAGTTTTGAACAATCTTATAAATGTCTAAAGGCAAATTTAGAATAAACTTTAAATCTTCAAAAACTATAGAGGTATCCTCTATAATTCTTTCCTGCCAAATCTCTTCTGCTTTTATTGCCTGCATAACAAGCATATGTAATCCATTGATATTGGAATTTGCATCCTTTAAAAGCTGTGTTTCTAAAGGATTAAAGATGATATCTATAACACGACCAGCGTTTTTGGCTATCTCTTTAGATATAGGACTAACACCAACATTAGGATACATTCCTACGGGTGTTGTGTTCACTAAAACATCAATTACTTTTGTCTCAAGATCTTTATACCCAATTTCTTTGTTTTTAGGAGTCCTTGAGACAAAATGGCACCTTCCACCCAAATCTGAAAGTACCTTATTCACTGCTAGAGAAGCTCCACCTGTTCCTAAAATATAACACTCCTTATTTAAAACATCTATATGATATTGCTTTAAGGTTTCTAAAAAACCATCATAATCTGTATTAGTTCCATAAGCCTTGTTATTTTTTATGTAAACTGTATTCACACTACCAATTGCTTTAGCTTTTTCATCAATACAATCTAAATACTGCATAATTGACTTTTTATAAGGAATCGTCACATTAAAGCCTGAATAATATCCTTGTTTTAATCGTTCTATATAATTTTTTAGTTCTTCTTCCTTACATTCTAAAAGAGAGTAGCTTGCATCTACATTTAAAGATTTAAAAATAGAGGTATGAATGATTTTTGAATAGCTATGAGAAAGATGCTCTCCTAATAGTCCATACCGTTTCATTTGATTAAATCCTTCTGGTATGCTTTAGAAGAGTTTAATACTCCTTCAAAGAAGATACGATAATACTTTTCAAGTTCTTTATCAGTTAGCATAGATACATTTTTATCAATTATGCTTTGTTCTCTAGAGGCATCTAATACAGGTAGATGATTTTCCAATTTGTATTCAGCAACCATTTGAACTGCTTGCATTCTTTCTTCAAATAGCTTAAGCATAGCCTCATCAATCTGATTTATTTTTGTTCTTGCATCATCTAATTTACTCATAGGTTACATCCCCTCCTAAGGCTTCAAATACCTCCCAGAAATTTGGATAAGATTTGGAAACACATTCTGCATTTAAGATAGTTAAATCCTCATCCATTTTTAAACTTGCCATAGCAAGTGCCATAGCTACTCTATGGTCATTATGAGAATTTACAATTCCTCCATGAAGCTTAGACACACCATAAATCATCATTGTATCAGGTTCTTCATCAATCCTAGCCCCTAGCTTCTCTAATTCTTCTTTCATACAAGTAACTCTGTCACATTCTTTAATTCGTAAACGACTAACATGTACAAACTTAGAAACACCTAGAGACACACTTGCTAGAACTGTAAGTGCAGGTCCTAAATCTGGAGACTGAGAAAAATCTATGGTAGCACCCTTTGTTTTACTTGGGAGACAATATAGTGCATCTTCTTCAAATTGAATGTTTCCATTTAAAGCTTTAATATCATCAACAATCTTTTTATCTCCTTGGAAGGATTCTTTATTCATACCCTTTAGTTTAATATCTGCCCCCATTGCTCCTGCAATAAGGAAGAATGCAGTTTGAGAATAATCTCCTTCAATGGTATAGTTATATCCTCTATAGCTTTGATTTCCTTTAATCTCAAAGGTTTCATAGTTTTGATTTATAATACTAATCCCAAATTTAGATAAGATATCTAACGTTAAATCTACATAACCCTTAGATTCTAAAGAGCCTATAATTTTTATCATTGAATTTCCCTCTATTAGAGGTAATGCAAAAAGTAGACCTGTAATAAACTGAGAAGAAATATTTCCTTTTACTTCATAAACACCTGAGGTTAATCCTCCACTTGTCTTAAGGGGTAAATAAGCATCCTTTGGATGTGTATACTTCACTCCCAATTTATCAAATATTTCAAAGTAAGAATCTAAAGGTCGATTGACTAAATGATTATGACCAATAAACTCGATAGGTTCAGAATTCACTAAAGCAATAGGGATTAAGAATCTTAAAGTGGATCCAGATTCATTCGCATCAATTACATTTAGTGTTCTTTTTACCCTTGAACCTTTAATCTTTAGTGTAGTACCTTCTACCTTTATTTCAGCACCTAAGGCTTTCATTCCTTCTATAGTTGCCAAGATATCTTTAGAAAACATTACATTAGAAATTACACTTTCTTCTTCACTTAAGGATGCGGCAATGATTGCACGATGAGATAAGCTTTTAGAAGGAGGGATAGCTACAGTACCTTTTAGTTTCTTTGGATGAATGGTAACATTCATTTACATCAGCTCCTTTAAACGCTTTTCTTCTACTGGATATAAGAAGGCATGTCCAATCTTGGATAATAAAACCATATTTATCTTGCCAGCTAAATTCTTTTTATCCTTTGCAATCTCCAAAAGATATTCTTTATAATTAGGTTCATCACATGGAAGATCATAAAGCTTTATTATTTCTTTGAGTTCTGTATAACAAGATTCTTCTGTTAAACCTAAATCAATACCAAAACGGATTACCATAAGCATACCTAAGGCTACTGCCTCTCCATGCTTTAAACCTAGCTTCAATTCAATTGCATGTCCAAAGGTATGACCAAAATTCAGAAGCATTCTTTCCTTTGTATCAAACTCATCCTTTTCAACAACAGCTTGTTTCACAGAAAGACTTTCATATATGATTTCTTCATTAATTTCTGGTTTATGCTTTAATATTTCAAATAGTTTTCTATTTCCTATAGCTGCATGCTTGATGAGTTCTCCCATCCCATTATTCCATTCTTTTTTGGATAAGGTGTGTAATGTTTTTGGATCAATTAAAACCAGTTTAGGTTGTTTAAAGCATCCAAGAATATTTTTACGCTCATAAAAATCGATTCCTGTTTTCCCACCGATAGAGGAATCCATTTGGCTAAGTAAAGAAGTAGGCACACTCACATAAGGTAATCCTCTATAAAGTGTAGCAGCAACAAACCCGGTTAAATCGCCAATCACTCCACCACCTAAAGCTAACAGGAGCTCATTTCTGCGAATGTCTTTATCTAATAGTTCTTTTACTACTTTCGTATATACTTCTACGCTTTTGGAAGCTTCTCCATGAGGAACAATAACACTTTCAACCTCATATTCTTTTAAGCTCTTCTTTACTGTTTCTAAATACAACTTTTCAACATTGTCATCTGTAATGATATAAATCTTTTTATTTGGATAGACTTCCTTAATATAAAAAGAAAGATGAAACAAAATGTCATCTTCTATAAATATGTTATAGGAATTCGTCTTTAATTGAATTCTTAACTGTTTCATTTTTCCATCTTCCTTCTAATTTGTGTAGATTGATTAAACAATCTTTTCAATGAATCTTTATCATTGTGTTTTAATGCATTCTTTAAAATATCAAGTTCAACCTCAAAGTTAGAAATATGCTCTAACAGGTATTCTTTATTCTCTAAAAATAACTCACTCCAAAGTGTATCATTAATCATTGCAATACGAGTTAAATCACGATAAGAATCCCCAATGAATTTCACTGTATCCTCATCATGATCACTATTTACCAAGGATACGGCTATAGCGTGTGTTAATTGACTCGTAAAACCTATCATTTGATCATGGCGCTCTATAGATATGGTAGTAATTCTTCCAAATTCTAAATCTTCTGCAATTTTTCTTAATACCTCTTCTGC
>JAIDMV010000054.1 GCA_029050385.1 Anaeroplasmataceae bacterium
GGATATGTCTTTTATTGAGGTGAAAGATTTAAAAAAAGTGTATGGTATGAAGGATACGACTATAGTAGCCTTAGATGGTGTTTCCTTTGAATTAGAACAACAGGAATTTGTTGTCATACTTGGTGCCAGTGGTGCAGGTAAGTCCACGTTATTGAATTTGTTAGGCGGTATGGATTTTGCAAGTAGTGGAACCTATCTTGTAAATGGCAAAGATGTTACAAGCTATAAGGATAAGGATCTAGCTTTATTTAGAAGAAACCATGTAGGCTTTGTATTTCAGTTTTATAATTTGATGCCAAATTTAACTGCTTATGAAAATGTGAAACTTTCCATTACTCATACAAAAGATTACATTGATCCTAAGGAAGCCTTAAAAATGGTAGGCTTAGAAAACCGAATGAATAATTTTCCTTCTAATCTATCTGGTGGAGAACAGCAGAGAGTGAGTATTGCAAGAGCTATAGTGAAAAAGCCTGATATTTTATTATGTGATGAGCCAACAGGTGCATTAGATAGTAAGACGGGTAAGAGTATCTTAAAACTTTTAAAAAGCTTAAGTCAAACAGGAAATCAAAGTGTAATTGTCGTTACACATAATGCAAATATAGCTCTAATTGCTGATCGAGTTATCCATTTAAGTGATGGCAAAATTATTAAGGATGAAAAGAATCAAACGCCTCTTGATATTGAGGATATCCAGTGGTGAGAAATGTATTAAATATCAAGGTTGTAAGAGAAATAAAGAATAATTTTAAAACTTATTTATCTGTTATTTTGATTGCAACCCTCGCAGTCACTCTATTTACAGGTATTTTTGCGAATTATAAAAACTTTAATGATCGCCTGGATTATATTTATCAAGAGGCTAATATGTGTGATGGCATCATTATGACAAATACCTATAATGAAGAAATTGAAGACTTCTTAAAGGATAGAAATGTCACCTATGAGAAGAGACTTTATCTTCCCGCATCAACCGGTAATATAGATTTATATTTAGCTAGTTTTACCAAAGATTCTACATTAAATCTTCCGTTTTCAACATCTTTAACAGAACCACTTACTTCTGATATGGTTCTAGTAGATGAGAAGTTTTTAACTCGAACAAATAAAGAGATAGGAGATATCTTTAACGTTGATATCCCACTTTCAAGCTTCACTTTAAATCTAGAGCTTACAATATCAGGGACTATGACACATCCAGAATCTTTAGAGAATTCAACCTATAATCCATCCTTTGTATATGTAGGCTACGATGTATTATCAGAAGCTATAGCTAGGAAGTACCCTTTTATATCTAAAGAAGTGATAGAAGGGCTAAATAATCAATTCTTAGTGAAAGCGGATGATGCCTTATTTAGTGAAGTAAAAGAGGCATTTATGAATGAGGATAATTTTATTTATTCCTTAAAACGAAGTGAGCTTCCTTCTAATATTACAGTAGATGCAGATGTAGAACAAGCAAAACAGCTCATTTATATTTTTCCTGTAATTTTTTATTTAGTTGCTGTACTTATTATTCTAACCTCCATTTCACAATTAATAAATAGAGAGGGGAAGAATATTGGAATTATGAAGGCTTTAGGTTTTTCTAAAGCAGAAATCTTATTTCATTACATGAAGATATTTATCGTATTAAGCGTAATTGGCTCAATCTTAGGAATCATTCTTGGTCCTATTATTGTTCCTAAGGTTATGGGAAATAAATATAATATTTTATATCAACTACCTAAAATCAGTTTGCCATTTTTTAGATGGGAGTACTTGATTAGTGTTGCAATCCTAATTGTGATTACTGCCTTGACTAGTATTTTTGCTTGCTATGGAGCTATGAATCAGGTACCTGCTAGTTGTTTAAGAGGAGATAATTCAGTACAAATGAAATTATCCATTCTAAATCGTCTTTCTTTTGTTAAGAAGATTCCTTTACCTGTTTTAATGGCATTTCGAAATATGAAAAGGAAATGGAGTCGTACTCTGATGGTAGTCATCGGTGTTCTTGGCTGTAGTGCTCTTTTGGTGTGTGGATTTGGAATTGAAGATACGATCAATTATGGACTGGACTTAGAATTAGATGAGCTTATTCCTTATGATGTATCTGTCACTTATACAACTTATACAGAGAAGAAAGAAAATATATCTAGTATTGAGCATGTAGCATATGTGGATGAGTATGGAAAATATCCAGTGAATGTAGAAGCGAAGAGCTTAGTTTCCTCCTATCTATTTTTACTTCCTGAAGAAGCCCATATCTTTCAAATTGAATATCAAAAGGATAGCTGTATTGTTTCAGGAAGATTATCTGAGGAGATTGGAGCTAAAATTGGTGAAGAAATTAGTTTTGTTTATAACGGAAATAAATATAGCTTTGAGGTTACGGATATTGTTGATTTTTGTATTTCTCAAGGTGTATTTATTTCTAAAGCAAGGTTGTCTAATGTTGAATTTCAACCAAATCAAGCTTGGATAAAAACAGAGGATTCTTCCTATAATGATCAAATTGCTGATAGCATTTCACAAATAGAGGGCATATCCTCTACTCAGACCATCAAGGGAATGCGTGCTCATGCCGATGATGTTATAGCATCGATAAAGGTTATGACTTGGACAATCAAAATTTTTGCCATTCTATTGGCAGTAGTAGTATTATATAATTTAGCTTTACTTAATTTTAAAGAACGTATTAAAGATATAGCTACGCTTAAGGTGTTAGGCTTTTCTAAATTTGAGGTTGCTTCCTCATTTATGATTGAGATTGTTTTCCTAACTTTTGTCGGTGCATTGGTAGGCTTAGCTTTTGGTTATCCACTACTGGTTGCGGTGTTATCTATTAATGAGAATCCTTTGATTAGCTATATTTATCATATTCATCTAATATCTTATTTCTTTACGATTCTCATTACTTGTGGAAGTAGTTTACTTATCAATGTATTTTTCGCATTTTTAACAAATCGTGTAGAGATGGTAGAGTCTTTAAAATCTGTAGAATAATGATATAAAACCTTCAAAAAAATAATTTCATATTTGCATTTTTCTTGTCTATGAGACCCTTGAGGTTAAGATTATATTTTTCTTTTCTAAAAAAATATAAATTTTCTTCAAAAAACAGCAATCTATTGCGTATACAGATTGACAACTTTAAAAATCTTTGTTATACTTATAGAATGGAATTTAATCGTTTGGAGGGGTTAAAATGCAAAAAATTACATTAGAACAACTAGTTGCATATCTAAAAGAACAGGGATTTGTTTTCCAAGGCAGTGAAATCTATGGCGGACTTGCAAATGCTTGGGATTATGGTCCGCTCGGCGTTGAATTAATGAATAATATTAAAAATGCTTGGTGGAAGAAATTTGTCAAGAACAATCGCTATAATGTCGGTTTAGATTCTGCAATATTAATGAATAAAGAGGTATGGGTTGCTTCTGGACATATCGGATCTTTTAGTGATCCTTTAATTGACTGCAAAAAATGTCATGCGAGATATCGTGCTGATAAGCTAATTGAGGACTATACAAAAGGAGAACTTACTGGCGATGGTATGTCTAATGAGGATTTATTAAAATTTATCTATGACCATAAGATTACCTGTCCAAGCTGTGGTGGACTAGAGTATACCGATATTCGTAAATTTAATTTGATGTTTAAAACACATCAAGGAGTAGTAGAAGATAACAAGAGTGAAGTTTATCTTCGTCCTGAAACAGCACAAGGAATATTTGTAAATTTTAAAAATGTTTTAAGAACCTCAAGAAAGAAGCTTCCATTTGGTATCGGTCAAATTGGAAAGAGCTTTAGAAATGAAATAACACCAGGAAACTTTATTTTTAGAACTCGTGAATTTGAACAGATGGAATTGGAATTTTTCTGTAAGCCAGGAACAGAGTTGGAATGGTTTTCCTACTGGAGAAGCTTTTGTATGGATTTCTTAGTAAGTCTGGGTGTAGACAAGAATAAACTAAGATATCGTGATCATTCCAAAGAAGAATTATCCTTTTATTCAAATGGAACAACAGATATAGAATTTGAATTTCCTTGGGGTTTTGGAGAACTATGGGGAATTGCTTCAAGAACAAACTATGATTTAAATGCCCATCAGGAGCATTCTCGTGAGAATTTAGAATACCTAGATCCTGAAACAAATGAAAAATATCTTCCTTATGTAGTTGAACCATCTGTTGGTGTTGGACGTATTTTATTATCTGTACTATTTAGTGCCTATGATGAAGAAATCAATGAGAAGGGGGAAAAGCGTGTTGTATTACGCTTGTCTCCAGTTTTAGCTCCATATAAAGTAGCTGTTTTACCTTTAATTAAAAAGACACACGCTGAGAAGGCGAATGAAGTATTTGAACTATTTAATGAACATTTTAGTGCAGTTTATGATGAAACAGCGAATATTGGTAAACGCTATAGAAGACAGGATGCAATAGGTACACCATATTGTGTAACCATTGATGATAATACATTATCTTCAGGTACTGTAACATTAAGAGATAGAGATACAATGGAACAAATTACTTTAAAAATTGAAGAAGTAGTACCTTATATTGAAGAAAAACTAAAATTTTAAAAAAAGATTAAGGAGGGGATAGAATGGCAACTCAAGAAGAAATTACTAAAATCATTGAGAGTACCGATATGGTTGAACTCGTATCCCCTTATGTTAAATTAACAAAACAAGGGAAAAATTATAAAGGGCTGTGTCCGTTTCATAACGAGGATACGCCCTCCTTTGTCGTTTCTCAGGATAAACATTTAGCTCACTGCTTTGGCTGTGGTAAAGGTGGAAACCCAATACAGTTTTTAATGGATATAAAACTGATATCCTTTCCAGAGGCTCTAACAGAACTTGCAAAGAAAAATGGAATAGAACTTCAAGAGGAGTATCAGCC
>JAIDMV010000055.1 GCA_029050385.1 Anaeroplasmataceae bacterium
AGATGGCCCTTGAGCTAAGAGTTTGACACTAATATTCTCTTCCCCTAGAGTTTGAAAAATAGACCCACAGATACCACTTTTTCTTGCCATATTTCTACCAACTACTGCAATTAAGGCAATATCAGAATCTAGACTAACCTCAGCTCCAAGCTCTGCTTTCAAATCTGTAATGATTTCAAACTGACATTTTTCAATATTCGCAGTAGAAACAATAACAGAAAAGGTATCTATTCCCGAAGGTATATGATCTACAGATACATGATATTTCTCAAAAATAGTTAGAGCTTTTCTTAAAAATCCAACCTCATTTGACATATGATCCTTTGTAATGTTAAAGGAAACAAACTCCTTTTTACCAGCCAAACCAGTGATGATATCTGATGTATCCTCACAAACATTTTTTATAAGTGTACCTGGATTATCTGGATCATTTGTATTCTTCAAATTGATTGGAATATTTAGGCTTTGGACAGGAAAGACTGTTTCTTCATGCAAGACATTTGCCCCCATATAGGAAAGCTCTCTTAACTCTTCATAGGTGATTTCTTTGATAGCTCTTGGATGGTCAATGATTCTTGGATCAGCTGCTAGAATTCCTGGTACGTCAGTCCAGTTTTCATATAGGGATACATTTAAGCATTTTGCTAATATAGAACCAGTGACATCAGAACCACCTCTACTTAAAAGCTTAATACTTCCATTTGGATATGCCCCATAAAATCCTGGAACAACCAATACACCATATTCAGAAAAAGCCAATCTAACCTTTTTCTCTGTTAGATTATAATCTATTTTTCCGTCATAATTAAAACAAATTAAATCCTTTGCATCAACAAACTGATAGCCTAAATAACTACTCATAAGCTTTGCTGTAAGATATTCACCACGGGAAACTAAATAATCCTCTGAAATTGTTTTATTTAATTCCGTTTTTAAGGCTGCTAAATCATCTTCAATTGCATAATGCAATCCTAATTCTTCCTTGATTGTAAGAAAACGTGATTTTAGCATTTCCCAAATATCTTCATATGGCACACCATATTTTATATGTGCATGCAAGATATAGAGTAAGTCTGTAATCTTCGTATCAGATGAATCTCTTTTACCTAGTGCTGAAACTACAACAATTTTTCTTTTCGCATCAGATTCTACAATTTTTTTTACTTTAGCAAACTGGGTAGCACATGATAATGATGAACCCCCAAATTTAGTCACTACTAACATATACTCCCTCCTAAATTTCAAGCCCTATAAGCTTCATCATAATTTGGACAGCGTTTGTGGCTGCACCCTTTCTTACCTGATCTCCAGAACACCATAAACTAATTCCGTTCTCATGTATCAAGCATTTTCTAATTCTTCCAACATAAACTAAATCTTGATTGGATGTGACAATAGGCATAGGATAGACATTCTCCTTTGGATTATCATATAGCCTACAGCCCTTCTCGTTTGATATGACCTCTTTTACCATATTGATATCTAAACAATCCTTTGTTACTAAATCAATTGATATAGAGTGAGATCTAACAACAGGAACACGTACACAAGTACAGGATACTTTTAAAGAAGGATGATGTAAAATTTTTCTTCCTTCATTTTGCATCTTCATTTCTTCTGTTGTATATCCATTATCTAAAAATGATCCAATATGTGGAATTACATTTTCTACAATTTGATGCTGAAAAACTTGAGGCTCAATCGGTTCATCTTTACAGATAGCTTCCATTTGTTTTTTTAACTCTATTGGACCTTTCTCTTATACACATATGACGCTGCCGACGATCTTACGC
>JAIDMV010000056.1 GCA_029050385.1 Anaeroplasmataceae bacterium
TATAGCTACATAGATGACTGGAATTAGTAGAATGGGAACAAAAAAATAATACCACTGCTCATAAAGATGAGTGAAATAATAAATTGTTCCTGATATTCCTATGCTCATTATTAAAAAGATAATGGTAAGAATCATCTTTTTCACATCCCTTACCTACTCATTATACCATAATTCGACATATGATTTCGACAGAAATTGATAAATTTTTAAAAAAATATAAAAAAAACCTATAGCAAAGTATGCTATAGGAAGGGGGATTTATCAATTAATTCAATTTTAGAATTTCTGCCATTTCTTCTAAAGAATGCTTGGCACCTAAGAAATTTGGCCATGCATGGATTCCATCCGCTTCTTTTCTAGGGATGATATGGAAATGAAGATGAAAAACAGATTGTTCTGCGGCCTTACCACTTGCATTCAATACATTCACACCATCATAACCTAAATCTTCAACATAATGTTTAGAGATAAGACGGATAGCTTCTGTAACCTTAGAAAGAGTGATAGGGTCACAATCTATGATATTTGTTACGTGCTTTTTAGGGATAACTACAGTATGACCATCTACATCCTTTGCAATGTCTAAGAATGCATAGGTATATTCATCTTCATAAATTTTATAGCTTGGGAGTTCACCACTCAATATTTTACAAAATACACAGCTGCTCATTTTTAATCCTCCTACTTTAGTAGGGATATAAGCTTCTTAGCAGCTATATCAAGTACACTAGAATCAGCTTCTTCTACTAAGCCTTGATCCACAAGAATTGCTGTATCAGGGACAATAGGCATTTGATCTAATGGATCAAGATGATAAGTTGCTGCAACCTCTTCTAGCTTAGAAACTCCAAATGGATGTAGCTTTTCCCCACAACAAGGACATTCCATATAACTCATATTTTCTACTAATCCAAGCATAGGAATGTTCATCATCTCACACATATGCACAGCTTTTCCTACAATCATGGATACTAAATCCTGAGGTGTAGATACAATAACCACATCATCTACAGGAATGGATTGGAATACAGTTAGAGCAACATCTCCTGTTCCAGGTGGCATATCAATGAATAGGAAGTCTAAATCCTCCCATAAAACATCGGTATAGAACTGTTTAACAGCACCACCAATGACAGGTCCACGCCATAAAACAGGCTTAGTAGGCTCATCAATCAATAAGTTTACAGAGATAAGCTTTATGCCAAGTTTTGATACTTGAGGAAACATCAATTCGCCATTTCCCATAATATGAGCATTTATACCAAATGCCTTTGGTATAGATGGACCAGTAATATCTGCATCCATAATTCCTACCTTATATCCTTTTTTTGCTAGATTTAAGGCAAGTAAGGAAGTGACAGTTGATTTACCAACTCCACCTTTACCAGATACGACACCTATAATTTTTTTAATGTTATTTTCTTTTGCAGTTTGAGCAAGTAAGGACTCACGGTCATTACAGTCCTTCTTAGAACAATTTGAACAATTATGATCACATGCCATAGTTATAAACCTCGATTCACAAAAATATTTTTTTAAGCATATAGTAATACTAAGGAGGTACCTTTATGCAATATTATCCACAATCAACATATTACTATCGTGGAGAGGACAATCGTAGTCTTCTATTACCACTACTTGTTGGGGCAGCTGTGGGATTCCCCTTTGGATATATAGCTAGTAACACAAATAAGAATAATTATAATAACTATAATCCTATGCCTTATCCTGTTCAGCCATATCCAATGTATCCAGTACAGCCTATGCCTATGCCACAGTACTATACACCTTATCCATATATGCCTTATTAGAATACACAAGTATTCTTTTTTTTATTCTTCTTCCTCATGAGAAATATCTAATTTTGAGATAATCTCATTAATCCTATTTCCATATTCTAATGCTTCATCATGAACAAAAATCAATTCAGGCATCTTACGTGCCTTGATTTTTTTTGCAAGTTCACTTCTTAAATAGCCTTTACAATCTTCTAAGGCCTTCATATAATTTTCTAACTTACCCTGATAGAAGGTAAAATATATCTTCATATAGGATAAATCCTTTGTAATTCTGACCTCAGTAACTGTAATATTCGAAAGATAGTTATTCTTAGCATCTTTTCTTAAAATTAAAGATAACTCACGTAAGGATAAAGATTCCAAGCGCTGTAAAGATATACTCATTATCGCTTCAGCTCCTTCATTATGGATGCTTCAATGACATCCATTTCCTTAATATCATTGTAATTTTCAATTGTAAGACCACATTCATAGCCTTGACGTACTTCTTTAGCATCATCCTTAAATCTCTTTAAAGAACCTAATTTACCTTCAAAAACGACGATGCCTTCGCGTAATACTCTGACTAAAGAATTTCTTTCAATGCAACCATCTGTTACATAGCATCCCGCAATGGTTCCTACCTTAGAATTCTTAAAGATGCTTCTAACCTCAGCTTGACCAATGACTACCTCTTCATAGACTGGATCAAGCATACCCTTTAAGGAGGCTTCAATGTCATTTAACACGTTATAAATAATGTTATATAGACGGATTTCTACCTTCTTAGTAGCAGCTTCATTTCGAACTGAAGCCATAGGTCTTACGTTAAATCCAATGATGATTGCATTAGAAGCTTCTGCTAAGGAAACATCCGTATCTGTGATGGTACCTACAGTTGCACGAATAATATTGACCTTTAAATCTTCTATATTTAATTTTTCCAAGGAAGCCTTCAATGCTTCTACAGAGCCTTGAACATCACCTTTAATAATTAAGTTTAATTCCTTTGTTGCATCAGCATCAGTACGCTTAAATAAATCCTCTAATGAAGTTGCCTTTCTAGCCGCTGCATCTGCATTTTTCTTACGATTTGCACGTGCTTCCGCAGTATCTCTAGCAGTCTTTTCATCATTGAATACCATAAATTTATCTCCAGCTAGGGGTACCGCATTTAAACCTGTAACGGATACAGCCTTAGAAGGTGTAACTGAATTGAAGCGCTGATGACGGTCATCTTCCATCGTACGGATACGTCCCCATGTGTCTCCACATACAACAACATCACCAATTTTTAAAGTACCATTTTGAACTAAGAAGGTTGCCAGAGGACCACGCCCCTTATCTAGCTGCGCTTCAATAACACTACCCATAGCCAAACGCTTAGGATTTGCTTTTAATTCCTTCATTTCAGCTACTAGCTGAATCATTTCTAATAGTTGATCTACTCCAGTTCCTTGTAATGCTGAAATTGGTACGAAGATAGTATCTCCACCCCAAGCCTCTGGAACTAAATTAAATTTTGTTAATTCTTCCATTACACGATCTGGATTTGCTGCTGGCTTATCCATTTTATTGACTGCAACAATGATTGGACAGCCTGCTGCTTGGGCATGGGCAATTGCCTCTTCAGTCTGTGGCATTACACCATCATCTGCAGCAACAACTAAAATTACAATATCTGTGATTTGAGCACCACGAGCACGCATTTGCGTAAATGCAGCATGTCCTGGTGTATCAATAAATGTGATTGGGAAACCCTTATGAGTTACCTGATATGCACCAATATGTTGTGTGATTCCACCTGCTTCTCCACGTGCTACACGGGAAGAACGGATGGTATCTAGTAGTGTAGTTTTACCATGGTCTACATGTCCCATAATTGTAACTACAGGTGGTCTGGAAACTAAAGATGTCTCATCATCTTCAACAACAATTTCATCAAAACGAGTTACGTCGGTGATGACTTCATCTTTTAGTTCATAGCCAAATTCTAGAGCAACTAATTCTATCGTTTCGCGATCTATAGTCTGGTTTTGGTTTGCTACAATACCAGCTTGCATTAACTTCATGATAATTTGAGCATTTGTTTTACCCATTCCACTAGCAACATCTGAAACAGTCATTCCATCTTTATAAACTAAGACATTATCTTCTTTGGCCTGAGCTTGCTTCTTATTTTTTGCTTGTGGGATATTTGCAGTTCTTTTATCCTGCTTGTTTATTTTCTTTGCCACAAAAATCACCCTATTTCTTTAATATTTTTAAAAACCCTTGATTCACAATCCCTATAACCATACGATTGGTTTTCCCAATTGCATGGGATAATTCATCTGATGTATAGCTTTCATCAATTTCAATTTGATAAAAGCTTGCCTTATCTTTAAATTTTTTCTTTGTATTCTCACTGGCATCCTTAGCCAAAAACAAATAATGAATTTTACCAGTGGAAATATCATTTAAAACGCTGTCTTCTCCACTAAGAAGTCCGCCTGCTCTTTGGCATAGTCCTAAATTATTTAATATTTTATCCATAAATTATTCTAAATATCCCAAAAGCTCTTCATAAATTTCTTCGGGAACATTTACCTCCAATTTGCGGTCTAATGCCTTGTTCTTTTTAGCAAGTAAAATGACAGACTTATCTTTTTTTAAGTAAGCTCCACGACCATTGGCTTTCCCTTTTAAATCAACGATTACAGAATGCTCAGGTGTACGAACTATACGAAAAAGATCCTTCTTTTCACAGACTTCCTTAGAAACAACACATGTTCTTAGGATTTGTTTCTTTTCCTTCATCTTATAAACCTAATATTTGAATTAAACCCTTCTCATAAGCTTCTGATGTAGGCATAATATCTATTTTCCATCCACAAGATTGAACGGCTAGACGAACATTTTGACCAGATTTACCAATTGCTAAGGATAGATGATCATCAGGTACTACAACCTGAGAAGTTTTGGTTTTTGCATCAATTTTCAATACTTTTGTAACGGATGCAGGCTGTAAAGAATTTGCAATTAACTCTTCAGGGTCCTCACTCCATTTGTAAAGATCAACCTTTTCGCCACCTAAAGCATTTACAATTTCACGGATACGGCTTCCAC
>JAIDMV010000057.1 GCA_029050385.1 Anaeroplasmataceae bacterium
AATATATAACTACCTACAATATCTAAAACAAATATAAAATGAAATATAATACTAACAATTATTCCGCCTGTAAGCTTTAATTCTTTATTTTTAACTAATTTAATAACATAAGAAAGATTATGGACTCCTGTACAAATCATAAAGAAATATGTACTAGAAATACCAAGCACTAAAATAATAGGGACAATTGGTAAAAAGAATGGATGAATGAAAATTACGACTGCGAGAGCCCAAAAAATAAAATTCATAATATACCATGGTATCAAGGAAAGCTTAGCTATTATGGTAACCCTAGTTGGAATTTGTGATTTAAGAAAAATATGTAATATTGCTACAATGATGTTAACGAAGCCTATACCAAAGCCTAAAAAAAACAATATCCACATTACTATAATCAGTTGATCTGTTAGTTCTTCTTCCATATAACAAAAAGTCAGTGCAACTCCAAAACAAATGTAGAATGCATACATGATTATAACTTGGATAATCAAAGGAACTTTTCCATTATGCTTTCCCATCCTTACTCACCCTCTTTTTTTTATTATAGTATAAAAAAATAAAAGTCTCAATATGGTAAAAGAAAAAATTGTAAGCTTTTATAATAAGCCTACAAGCGAATCTCATTCCTTATCATTTTTCTTACTCTTCATAATTTTATCAAGGAGTCCTTCTTGCATAAAATCATATTTCTCACAAAGCTTATAAAATAACATAGCACCACAAGAAACCATTATACCAACACTTACTCCCGCAAGAACATCTGTAAAATAATGTACTCCTAATATCAATCTTGAAAACATAACTAATGGAATAATTAGGGAACAAGCCACATATATCGTATTCTTCCATTTGTTAGAAATGACTTTAGAGTGATAAGCTAAATACATAATAAATGGATATAAAAATCCTACCGCTGTAGAATGACCAGATGGAAAGCTAGTAGAATCTTCATTCATCCACCTCATATCTGCAAAAGGTCTTTCTCTCATATAGATTTCCTTTAAACCAACATTTAGCATTACTGCAAGTAAGATTCCTAAAGAAATTGCCATAGCTCGATAATCACATTTCGTTAAAAGAACCACAGCTATAATAATTACAGCGATAATATAGAGATTTCCAAACTCTGTTATAATTCTAAAAAACCAAAATCCAAAACCAAACTTTTCTCCTCTTATTTTGTAGGCAAAATCTCGCATTACACGATCCAAAGCAAGAGGTTCCAATCGATTTAAATAAATGACCACAGCTAATGTTACAAAGGTTACAAGACAAATTACGATACCCGTGTACTTAATTGCATATTTCCAATTAATTTTACTCATATCTCACCAAATTAAAATATACCTTTCCATCCCTAATGTAATATGTAAAATAATCCACAAGATTATTTACCAGCATAAGCTCATGCCCTTCAGCATCTCCTTGACCTATAAGCTCCCAGCCATATACTTCAAACTCATGTTGTCGTTTTGCTTTAAAGATTTCCTCCAATTCAT
Organism: Anaeroplasmataceae bacterium; assembly: GCA_029050385.1. Lineage (GTDB taxonomy): Bacteria > Bacillota_I > Bacilli_A > Acholeplasmatales > Anaeroplasmataceae > Pelethenecus. The sequence continues at coordinate 1,500 of JAIDMV010000057.1, forward strand.
TTAACAAATCTTCTTCTATTTTATCACAAACAAATAAAATAGAAACTCTCTTCCCAGATTTTGAAACAGAAATATTTAATGCTGGAATTTCTGCTTCTAATAAATATAAACTGAATTCTTCAATGATTCTACAAATCTTTTGATTTTCGACCATGGCGTTTCCTCCTTACAAATATCTTTTCTGCAAGTACAGTGACTAATGCTGCCTCAAATCCTGCAGCTAGTCCATTATTATATAAATCAAATCCCCCTTGGAAGGATATCATTATAGGCGTTAAAATGATATGCAAAGCACCAATCAACAATCCATATCCTATACCATATCTTCCACAAATTGGAGCTAGTCCTGAGGCAAACACAAGCATCATTATACTACTTATCGTTAACGTATAATCTTGCTTTATTGCCATACCCACAAAAATAGTAAGTCCACAGCCAATCCATATTGGAAGGACATTTCTTATATGTAAACCATATCCTGCAAAGCCTATTGCTGCAAATATCGTCCCAAACACAGCACCATTCATTGGAACTTGGAAGATTAAACAAATAAAAAATAATACAAGCCCTAAAATACCAAAGTTCAATAATACTGCATCTTCGCCAAATTGACCACCATAATCACTAATTAAACGACCATTAGTCTTTAATAAATGATAATATTTCTTATGTACATGATGATCATTTAAATAGGCAAGAGCAATGCACAGCACTGAAATAATAGGTAAGATATAATAAAACACTACACTTGTATCATAGTTATAAAGAACTACAGATTCTACCTTTAATCCACAAAACGTAAATATTGCATAAAAGAAGGCTGATAGTATACCTAACGCAAACCCTGTATTATAAAGGTTATATCCCTCATGAAATACAATGGTATGTGATGCAAATACAGGTATAATAAAACCTGCCACACATCCACAAAGAATACCAAGAGGTATAGATATCCCCAAATGCAAGCCAAACCCAAACATAGTATAGCTTACTAAAGGTGAAAGTCCTGTAGAAAATAGGATTGTAATCTGTCTCGTATACACAGCT
>JAIDMV010000058.1 GCA_029050385.1 Anaeroplasmataceae bacterium
CAAAAAACGTGATATAATAAGAATATATATGATTGTTGAGGTTTTGTTGTATGAATAAAAAAGTTGTAATGGAAGAATCCTTCCACGTATCTATAGTTTTAGTATCTGCAATAGTATATTCCTTAGGCGTTATGTGGTTTATTACCCCTGCAGGATTATACTCTTCTGGTGTTACAGGACTTGGTCAAATTATCTCCGATATTATATCTTTATGTACTGGAGGAAAGGTGAAGATTCCTCTAGGTGTATTTACCTTCGTTCTAAATGTGCCTTTATTTATTTATGGTTGGAAAAAGGTATCTATCCGTTTTGCAGTATATTCATTATTATCTGTAATTGTGCAATCTATCATAATGATGGGATGGATTCCAGAATATACCTTTGGAATTAATGCGAAAGAAAATCAATTATTGTTTGCATTAATTGGAGGCCTTGTTACTGGTTTAGCTAATGGTATAGCTTTACGCTTTGGTACATCTACAGGTGGATTAGATATTATTGCTCAGGCATTATCTATTGAAAAAGGTATTTCTATTGGTATGATGACTATGTCATTCAACTGCTTAATTGCATTAATCGGTGGTGGAGTTATCGCAGGTGCTTGGGAAATTTCAATGTATACTTTCATCCGTATCATTATTACTTCTATAGTAGTGGATAAGATTCATACAGCTTATAATTTTATCAGGTTAGATATTATTTCAGATCATGTGGATGAAATCTCTGTTCGTATTATGGAAGAACTTAAGCATGGTGTTACCTTACTTACTGTAGAAGGGGCTTATACACATAAACAAAAAAAGGATGCGTTTGTTATTTTAACAAAATATGAACTTACTCGTGCAAAGAAGATTTGTATGGAAGTTGACCCTAATGTATTTGTTATTATTGCTCCTGCAAAGGGAACCATTGGTCGTTATGTTAGAAAGACAATTATGTAGGTATTTCTTATGATAAGCTCAATGGATAATTCAAAAATAAAAACATTATTAAAACTGAAACAATCAAAATATCGTAAACAGGAACAAGAGTTTATAGTAGAAGGAACTCATCTTGTTTCCGAGGCGAGATTAGCTAATGTATTAATAGAAGCTTACTCTATAGAAGAAAAAGACGAATATATTCAAGTGTCAGAAGCTGTAATGAAAAAATTATGCAATACAGACACTGTGGTAAAAGAACTAGGTCTTTGTAGAATGCTTTCAAAATCAAATCTTTCAGACAAGATCTTAATTTTGGATGGAGTTCAAGATCCAGGAAATATGGGAAGCCTGATGCGTAGTGCTTGTGCCTTTGGTTTTGATACAATATTTATAGGAACTGGATCAGTAGATATTTATAATGATAAAGTGATTCGTTCCTCACAAGGGGCAATATTTAAATTGAATTTTCTATTTGGTAATGTTTGTGATTTTGTGAAGACTTTAAATCATAAAGTATATGGTACAAATGTGGTCAATGGAATTCCTCTAAAGGAAGTAAGAAAAGAAGAAAAAATTGCAATAATATTAGGCAACGAAGGAAATGGAATATCTAAAGAAGTAAATGCTTTAGGATTAGATAATATTTTTATTCCTATGAGGAATACAGAATCCTTGAATGTTGCAGTTGCAGGTAGTATAATATTATATGAATTTGGTATTTAGGAGAAGTTTGTTATGAAAAAGAAATATGTTTATTTATTTACAGAAGCTCATGGTTTAGGAAAGGAATTATTAGGTGGAAAGGGTGCAGGACTTGCTGAGATGGCAAGCTTAGGAATCCTTATTCCTCAAGGCTTTACTATAACTACAGAAGCTTGTAATAAATATTATGAGGATGGTAAAAAGCTATCAGAAGATCTTCTTAATGAAATAAGTAAGAAGCTAAAGGAATTAGAAAAAATAACAGGAAAAACTTTTGGTGGTTCTAAGAATCCTCTCCTTGTTTCTGTTCGTTCAGGTGCTAGAGTATCTA
>JAIDMV010000059.1 GCA_029050385.1 Anaeroplasmataceae bacterium
TAAGATCGTCGGCAGCGTCAGATGTGGATAAGAGACTGCTGCAAAGGTAGGTTTAAACAAGAATGATCCTATCCAATTTGATCTGACTCTTGAAAATCCAAAACTAGGATTAAATGAATCCTTCTTAATCATTTATGATTCAAATGTGTTCTATGTAAATTACAAAAACCTTAAGTTGAAATTATCTTCTTTAGAATTAATGGAATTTATAAATAAATATGTTCCTATTCATAAAGAAATGCCTAAGTTTGATCTTGCAGAAACATTAGAGACAATTTCTAGCATCGATTTTAAATCAATTCTTCAAAATCTTACAATTAATCCTAATGAAGTATTTGTTTCTTTAAATCTATCCACCTTAGCAGAAGAACTATCTGTCCTTGACTTGACAGTTTCTGATACTGAAGAAGGATTTAGTTTAAGAACTAATCTTTATGATATTGAAATTAATTTAGATTCTACAACAGATTTTTCAATTGATTTTGATAGTTCAAGTTATGTGGAAATGAGTGCATACTTAGACTTGATTGATTATATTGCTCAAAACGTAGGTAAAGAATCCCTAGGTATTCATATTGATGGAGTCCTAACTTATGAGACATATACTATAAAGGTATTGGGAGATATTAACTTATATCTAAAGGATACCTCTTATAATGTAGATGGAAAAGTATTAGTCACTTATTTAGATCACCAGATAGAGGTAGAAATTATTGTTCTTGGTAAGGATATTTATATAAGTGTTCTAAATTATACGATTAAACTGAACCTAGATACAATTTCTTCAACAGTAGAAGAAATTACAAGAAAGCTTGGAATGGAGCTTCCAAAGATGGAAACTCCACAAATTAGTTTAGAAGAAATTCTTAATTTAGTAGCTTCATTTAAACTAAACTCCTCATCATTAGAAATTGATTTAAGTTCAATTGTAGAGATGATTGGAGTTGTAGGAGTAAGCTTTAGTTTAGACAATTCTACACTAAACCTTGAAGCAAATAGTAGTTTAGCTCAGTTAAGTGCCAATGTTTCTCCAATTGAATATAAAGAGATTGCTGCACCTAACCAATATTATGACGAAAAAGACATCTTAAATATAATGGATTATATAGAGGATGTGATGAAGCTTCTAAATAACAAGCATGGTTATATTAGCTTTAGCGGATATTATGAGGGTATAGAAGTTTTAGGAAGTCTATATGTAGACTGGAAAGATTTAGTTCAAGCTAAAGGAACAATTACAATAGGTTATGAGGGAGAAACTCTTACATTAGGAATATTCTATAGTAATGATACGGTATACCTTGCTTATGAGAATATTAAGGTTAAGTTAAGCAAGACCACTTTAACAAGTCTTATAAGGGATAAACTATCCTCTTTACCAGCAATTGAGATAGAAGAAATTTTAACGAAGGTAAAAGAAGTAGTAAAGGAAATCTCAATTACAGATAGTAAGTTAAGTGTTTTCTTAAACCTAGGTGCGATAATAGATGGAATGACAGAAACAGAATTTGTATTGACTAATACAAAGGAAGGCTTTAATCTTTCTTCATCCTTATATGATTTTAACTTGTGTTTAGATGTGACAAAAATAGAGGAAATTCAGATCAATGATGATGAGTATTCTTCTATAGAAGGATATTTAGATTTGATGGAATACCTCATTTCTAATCTTTATAAAGAGTCTCTAGGAATCAAGTTAAATGGTGAGATGACCTTTGATACCTATACAATAGGTTTATTAGGAGAAATTGACCTATATTTAAAGGATAATGCTTATACTGTAGATGGCAAGTTCACTGTAACTTATTTAGAACATCAGGTAGAAGTCGGAATTATCGTTTCAAATAAAGATGTTTATGTAAGTTTGTTAGGATATACGATCAAGTTAAATCTAAATACTATATCTGAAACTATTCTTGAGATTACAAGAAAGCTTGGAATTGAACTTCCAAAGATGGGAACTCCACAAATAGACTTTAAGGATATTATTCATCTAATATCAAAAATCAAATTAGATTCCAATTCTATAGAAGCAGATTTAAGTTCTGTATTCGAATTTATAGGAATTGTAGGAATAAACTTCAGCTTAGAGGATAGTGCCTTAGGCTTAGAAATAAAGAATGACTTTGTTCAAATGAACTCTTCAATCACGCCAATTGAGTATAAAGAGATTGAAGTACCAACCGAGTACTTTGATGAAGCAGATTTGTTAAATGTTATAGACTATGCTGAAGACATCATGACAATGATAAATCAACAACATGGTTATATCAGTTTCAGTGGAAAGTATGAGGCAATAGAAGTATCAGGAAATATATATGTTGATTGGATGGATACGCTAAAAGCTAAGGGAACAGTTCAAGTTGTTTATGAAGGACAAGTCTTGTCTTTAGATTTGATTTATACTAATGAGACAATTTATGTAGCTTATGAGAATATAAAGGTTAAGATAAGTGAAGCTACAATAAAAGAATTGATTCAAGATAAGCTACCAGCATTACCAGAGTCAAAACCTGAAGAGATTCTTACAAAAGTATTAGAGGTAGTTAAAGAACTATCTATAGCTGATGATAAGATAAGTGTATTACTTAACCTAGGAGTATTCCTAGAAGGAATGAGTGAAACAGAATTAGTATTTACAGACACTTTAGCTGGATTTGATATTACTACTAATTTATATGATTTAAACTTAAGCTTAGATGTTACAAAGACAGAAGAAATAGAAGTCAAGGATAGTGAGTATTCTACTATTGAAGGATACATAGACCTAGTTGAATATATTCTATCCATCATCAATAAAGAGTCTTTAGGAATTCATATTGATGGAACCTACTATCTAGAATCTATGCCAATAACATTTACTGGAAATCTTGAATTGATGTATAATTCAAACACTTCTACCTATGAAGTATTTATGGATCTTATTGTTGTTGTGTCTGATATCACAGCTCAGGTTCAATTGACCTATGTAGAAGAGAAGTTATATATTCAATTCGATGATACTG
>JAIDMV010000006.1 GCA_029050385.1 Anaeroplasmataceae bacterium
AAAAGATCCGAACAGGAGGAGAATAATGACAGAAAAATACTTAATCCTTTTCATATTTTTTCTTTTTTAAAACAATTATGAACACTGTGATTATAACAGGAAGAATTAAAAGTAAATAATACCACGAACTTGGATTTTGTGAAGAGGAAGTATCAGTAGAACCTTCTACAGGGGAGAATACATTTAGGTGAACTGTTCCTTCTTTTTTTGTTCCATCCTGTAGTGTTTCTACATAAGATACTTCATAGCATCCCTCTTTATCTGTTTCAATAGGATTTGTAGTTAGAGAAACATTATTACTTTGAAAGTTGATAATTCCTGCCTCTTTCAACATTTGAATAATTTGTTCATTGGTATAGGTAGCTCCCAAGGGAATATAGAGTGTTTTTTCAACCATAATGATAGGAGATTCCGTATCCGTAAGATAATATTTAATAACCTGTTCTCCTACATTATTACTGCCATCAGTAATAGAAACCTTTAATCTATACTCTTTACCTTGGGCACCAGTACATGTGTTTTCTAGGATTTGTATATGCGAATTGGATAGAGAATAATAATTATCTGATACAGTTAATAGTCCTCTAATTTCATCATCAGAAAGTACATGGTCAGCGTAGATGGTATCTCCACCAGCCAGCAAAGAGATACTAGGCTTTGTTGTATCTACCACATGAATGGTTAAAACGTCAGAAGAGGAATTATATTCATAATCCTTGACCGTTCCTATAATAGTATAAGTTCCTATCTTATTATACTGAGATTTATACTCATCCTTATATTCCCAGTAAAGATAGTTTAGAGAGTAATGATTATCCGTTGCTGAAAAGAATTTTTTCGCATCCGCTGAAGTAAAGACGGTGTTAACTTCTATGGTATGCTCTTTTTTGGTTAAATGAATCGTTGGTGGAGTTAAATCCTTAACACGAATGATATCGGCTGAATAGGTGATATGCCCTGCATGATCAGAAACATAAAGTAGAATATAATAGGCTCCTACATCCAGATGATCAGGATCATAATTTGTTTCAAAAATGATTTGATCGGTTATGTCGCCATCCACATTATCTATCGCATGATATCTAGCCTTGATTTCGGATAGTGAAATAGGATGATCAAAGTCAACAAAATGGGTCATATTTCCAGCTATAGAGGTATTTGTATTTGGTGCTTGTTCGTGCATACCATACCCTGTTATACTGATAATCTCTCTTTCTGTATAGAATACAGCATAAGATTTAACATGAATCGCACTTAATCCCTTACTCCTTAATAGTTCCCTGCCAAATATATTAAAATAGGGTTCACCGATGATAGACAAATCCACTGTATCGGGTACATTAAGATTTTCTTCAATCCTTTGGTAATCTACTTCATAAGATCCTTCTAAGAAGAAGTAATCATAATCTCCTTTTAAGTACCTTTCATCAATTTGAACTGTATAGCTTCCAAAAAAATAGTATCCACTATTCAGTACGACTGCTGAATAAGGATCAATATCGTTATCCTCATATATTACAACGAGATCCCCTGAAGCATCTGCTTGAAAAGATTTATTCCATCCGTAGCAGAAGAATAAAATAAGA
>JAIDMV010000060.1 GCA_029050385.1 Anaeroplasmataceae bacterium
ATTAAATGAATTATCTACTACCAAAACACAGAATTTTTCTAGCAAACTCATTCCCAACAGTCTTCCGATACTGGGATGTACATTTCCATCTTTAAGAAAATTAGCCAAGGAGATATGTAAAGGAGAATATCAAACCTTTCTAAAAGAATATGATCAAAGCTCTTTTGAATTACAGCTTTTATATGCTTATGTCATTTCCGCTGCAAAAATGAGCATAGAAGAACGAATAGAACTTTTAAGAAAATTTGTCCCAACAATACAAGATTGGGCTGTTTGTGATGGTTTGATTAGCTCATTAAAATGCACAAAGAAATATCCTAAAGAAATGCTAGAGTTTATTTTAGAGTATCAAAATAGTCATAAAGAGTTTGAGGTACGGTTTTTAGCAGAAATGTTGATGGCTTATTACCTTACCCCAGATTATGTTCAGCAGGCAGTAGAAATCATATATACTTTAGATATAAAAGCCTATTATGCTAAAATGGGAGTGGCTTGGTTTATTGCAACCCTCATGATTCATTATAAGGAATATGCTTTTGAATTATTAGAAAAATTAGATGATTCCGTTACAATAGGCTTAGCGATTCGTAAAATTAGAGATTCCTATAGAATATCAAAAGAAATTAAAGAAGAGGTTTTATTCTATAAGAAATAATTTTTTTGATAAAATATGCAAGATATTTCATAAAGTATCATATTTCATTTTAAATTTAAGACAATCTATGATATAATACTAGCAAATATGTTTTTATTTTAGAAAGGAGAAACGTATGGATAAAAAAATAGCTAAAAAAATTTTATTAGAGTGCCTTACAACAGGTGGCGATTATGCTGAAATCTTTTTAGAGGATACAGTTAAAAACTCTATTAGAAGAGTAGGTGCTCAAATTGAGGATATTAATGCCAGTCATCTTTATGGTGCTGCAATTCGTATCTTAAAGGAAAATGCTGAGGTATACGGATATACCAATGATGTAAGTGAAAAAGGATTATTGAAATTAGCAAAAAGCTTAAGAACTGCTTATCATAGTGAGGTAGTTGTTTCAGATTTTGATTTTACAGATTGTGAAACTACAAAGGACACAGCGTTTAAAGTATTATCTAAAGATATTCCAAATTCTAAAAAACTAAGTTATTTGGAGACTTGTACAAATACGATCCAAGCGTATAGCCCTAAAATCGTTCAGGCAGTTGCTAACTTTTCTGATGAAACACAGATTGTGACTATCGCCAATAGTAATGGTGTTTATAAGACAGATACAAGAAATCATCAAAGAGTTGCCGCTATCGCAATAGCGAGTGATGGTAAATCAATGGAACAGGCTTCTAATTCCTATGGGGGAAATTTTGATATTGCAAATTTTGATTCCTTTGATTTTGTAGATTTTTCAAAGAAGGTTGCAGAGGCTGCAGTTGAAACACTTTCTGCCGATGAAATGGTGGGTGGCGTTTATGATGTAGTAATTCATAATGCTTTTGGAGGAGTTATTTTCCATGAGGCTTGTGGGCATGCTTTAGAGGCAACAAGTGTTGCTAAAGGAATGTCTGTGTTCTGTGGCAAGATGGGAGAAAAAATTGCTGCAGATTGTGTTACTGCCATTGATGATGGAACAATCCCTAATGAATGGGGTAGCGCGAATATTGATGATGAGGGAAATCCTACGAAGAAGAACATTTTAATTGAAAATGGTATCTTAAAGAGTTATATGGTAGATATGCGAAATGGTAGAAGAATGAATGCAGCTCCTACTGGTTCAACTAGACGTCAAAGCTATCGTTTCTCTCCAACCTCTAGAATGACGAATACCTATATTGCTAATGGACCTTATACACCAGAAGAAATTATTGCAAATACTAAGTTTGGTTTATTTGCTAAGACGATGGCTGGTGGTTCAGTTAATCCTGCAACAGGTGAATTTAACTTCTCTGTTGGTGAGGCATTTATGATTGAAGATGGAAAACTTACTAAGCGTGTTAAGGGTGCTACTCTTATCGGAAATGGTAAGGATACAATTCTAAACATTGATATGGTTGCCAATAACCAAAGCTTTGGCTATGGTATGTGTGGTTCATCCTCTGGTAGTATTCCAGCGTGTGTGGGTCAGCCAACGATACGTGTAAAGCAAATGACTGTCGGTGGAAATGGAGGAAATAAGTAATGAATTTCGAGAAATTAAAAAAAGCTGCATTAAAGGCGGGAATTACTGACATTGAAATTTATGAATCTGCTTCTAATGGAATAGAGATTTCTATGTTTAATGGCGTTGTTGAAAATAACACCTCTGCCGCTACAAAAGTATGTGCCATCCGTGGTGTTTATCAAAATCAAATTGTTACAGTTTATGAAGAAAATTGTGATGATGAGATGATTCCATCTGTTATTGAAAGAATTAAAGATAACTGCTCTATTAAAAATCAAAAGGATCCTTTCTTTATTTATTCAGGAGACAAGGAATATCCAAAGCTAAAAGAAAAGACTCATGACTTTGATGCGTTTACTTTAGAGGATAAGGTCAATCTTTGTACAAAGCTTACAAGTTTAATGAAAGAAAAAAGTCCATATGTACAGATGACTGAGGTTTCTTATTCTGAAGAAGAAACTACCACTACAATTGTGAACTCTAATGGTCTTGATGTGAAAAGACATTCTAGATATGCGTTTTTAGTTGCAGAAGCTGTATGTGTTAAGGATGGCGAAACCAAAACAGGTTTTGATTATATCCGTTTAGAAAATATTAAGGATGCTGACATTAATACATTAGCTCAGGAAGCAGTAGACTCAGCTGTATCTACCTTTGGGGCAGATAGTATTGCCTCAGGTGCTTATCCAGTAGTTTTAGATAAGAAGGTAGTGAGTAGCTTACTTGGAGCTTTTGCGAATGTGTTTTCTGCAGATGCAGTTTTAAAAAATATGTCTTTTTTAAAGGATAAGGTAGGAGAAGCAGTCTTTGGAAATAATATCACTTTAATGGATGATCCATTATCTTTAGACGCTCCTAGTCAGTCTGCCTTTGATGATGAGGGAGTTGCAAGCTATACTAAGGCTGTAGTCGAAAATGGTGTATTAAAGACCTATTTACATAACCTAAAAACTGCAGCTATGATGAATGTGAAATCAACAGGAAATGGATATAAGGGAGGAGTTCAAACAAGTGTTGGAGTTCAGCCTTCTAATCTTTATTTAAAGGCAGGCGATACCTCCTTAGAGGATATGATTGCTAAAGTAGGAAATGGAGTTTATATTACATCTGTAACTGGTCTTTATGCAGGATTAAATCCAGTGAGTGGGTCATTCAATCTTCAATCTAGTGGATTTATGATTGAAAATGGTATAAAGACAAAGCCTGTGACATTAATTATTGTATCAGGAACTCTACAGGAACTTTTGAACAATGTAAGTGCTGTAGGAAGTGATTTTGAATTTAAGAGAGGAGTCGGTGCGCCTAGCCTTATGATAAAGTCTATGGCCATCTCAGGAAAATAATATGGAATGTTTAAGAATGCGTCAAACCTATAGTTATATAGGTGATTTAACAGATTTTTTAATTCAAAATGAACAAAGAATTAAAAATTTAATGATTGATTATGAAATCCAATCTAAAGTGGATACTTTACCAGATGGTAGAGAAGTGAAAAGTTTAATGTTTACAAAACAAAATGTAAACGTACGTTTTATGCCAAATCGTATTGATTATACCTTTTCTTTTCCTACTCCTAGTACAGATCCTAATAGTGTATATGCTGCAGTAAAGGATTATTTTAAATTGTTTTCAGAAATATTCTATGATGTAAAAGCACAAAGAATCGCTATCGTAAGTCAAGGATTTATTAAAAATAATGAGAATGAAGCTATTTCAGATTTCACAAAGAAAATGGGCTTTACATCTGTATTTGGTATGTCTAACGAATTGCATTTTAAAATTAATAATCCAAAAACAATCTTCGAACCAATCAATTCAGTTTTAAATATTGATATGGGTGAGGCTAAAAATAATAAAACTCAAGAAGTAATGAAGGTTTTATTGGTCAGCATTGATGTTAATACCTTGGCAGCAAACAATGTAGCACGCTTTAATCCAAGAAATTTTGATGCAGATTTCAGAGAATTATTTGATGAAGTAGAAGCAAAACACGTTGAATTAATAAGATATTAAAAAAATAAAACCATCTTTTATTAGATGGTTTTTTTGCAATAAAAAATGGGCTCTTACGAACCCATTTTTTTATATTACTTTACGATTGTACCAAATACTTGACCAGCTAAAGCTCCAGCATTAGATTCATCAGTATCTACGTGCATTGCTAAAGCGTAAGTAGAAGAAACACGAATTACAGTATCACCGAATATTAAAGATCTACCTGTTTCGTTGGTTACTTTAACTTGTACAATTTGACCATTTTTAACGCCAAATTCTTCAGCATCAGTTGGAGTCATGTGGACATGACGCTTTGCTACGATAACGCCTTGAGTTAATTCAACCTCTCCTGCAGGACCAACAAGCTTACAGCCAGCAGAACCAGCAACATCACCAGATTCACGGATTGGAGCAGAAATACCTAATGTACGTGCATCAGATAAAGAAACTTCAACCTGATCTTCCTTTCTTTCAGGTCCTAAGATAGAACAGTTTAATTCTCCCTTAGGTCCAACAACCTTTACCTTTTGGTTAGAAGCAAATTGTCCAGGTTGAGATAACATTTTCTTAACCTCTAAAACTGCACCCTTGCCAAAAAGCTTTTCTAAGGTTTCCTTAGTAACATGTACGTGTCTAGCACTTGTTTCAATAATAAATTCTTTCATAAAGTCATTAATCC
>JAIDMV010000061.1 GCA_029050385.1 Anaeroplasmataceae bacterium
TCATTGCATCCTGATATCCGAGTTGATAAGCTTCTTCTAGTTTCTTCTTATCCTTTTCTAAGCGGTCAATAGAAAGGGAAAGAGAGGGTTGAATAATAAAAGTATTCTCATCCTTTTCCATAAGAGAAACTACTTTATTATATTGGTTATGCCTATTTTCTAAAGCTTTTATAAGTTTTGGATATTTACGATATTTTAATCGAATTGCCTTTGCAAGTATCGGATTCTGTTTATGACAAAGATAACCTTTAGGCTTTGTCATAACCACCACACATTTTTTCGCATTCTTCTTTGCTTCAAAATAAGGGATAGAATCTGCAATACCACCATCTAGGAAGCCTTTTCCATTTAACCACTGAATTTCAGCAAGCATTGGAAGACTTGAAGATGCACAAATATATTCGATATCCGTCTTATAATCTAAACAAGGATAATATTCTGCCTTACCCGTTTCAACGTTTGTTACAGTAGCATAAAGTCTATGGGGATTGTTGTTTGCAGTTGTATAATCATAAGGAATAAGCTCATTTGGAATTTTATAGTAAACAAAATCCTTATTAAAATAATTTCCTGTTTTTGTTAGACTACGTTTAGAAACACAAGCAGGATTATCAATATAATCTACTAGAGAATGATATCCTCTAGTTATCTGTTTTGAAATATAACTAGCCCCGACACAAGCTCCAGCTGAAACAGCATAGACTGCATCAAAATCAATATTTTTTTCTAATAGGAAGTCTAATACACCAGCGGTATATACTCCCTTCATGCCACCGCCCTCTAAAACGAGGTGAATACGATTTTTCTTTACTTCTTCTTGCAGTCTTAAAATAACATGTCCTGCAATCATCAATCCAGCTACACTAGGAACAAAGGAAACTGAAGGCAAAGCCTCAAATTCCTTAACTACTGGTTCTTCTAATGAAAATAAAACTTCGACATCCTCTATATCTAATTTTTTAAGCTCTAAACGTAATTTTTTCGCAAGAGGACACATAGAGGATTTAGAGATATCTTTGATTTGAAATTTCGTTGGATCAAGTTTATTTGCTGTGCCACAAGAAGAGATAATTTTTTTCCCATATTCCTTTGCCTTACGGATGATAGCAAGCTTACCAGCTACATCATCTATACAATCTATGACATAGTCAAAGGGTTGAAAATCAATTTGTTTAATGGTTTCCTCATCAATTTTTACATTATACGTATACACATTGGCAACTGGATTAATATCTAAAATACGATTTTTGCACACTTCAATTTTAGGATGTCCTAGAGTGGAATCCAGAGCTAAAATTTGCCTATTTTTATTCGATGGAGAAATCGTATCAAAATCAACAATACTTAAGCTTCCTACACCTTGTCTCGCCAAGGCTTCTATAACATAGCCTCCTACACCACCTAAACCAAATACAGCAATATGTGTGTGCTTTAAATATTCTATAGTCTCTTCACCCAACAAGGGAATGGAACGCTCCTCCATTTTATCACTCCTCTAACAACTTCTTTAACTGATTCGTCAATTCTTCTAAACGATTTACGACAGCCAAGAATGCATCTGTCTTTGTCAAATCAACACCTGCAGTTTTAACAATCTCTACAGGATAGTTAGATCCACCCATAGATAACATAGCAAGATATTTTTCTAAGGATTTAGGATTTTTCTTAACTTCTTCATAAATCGCTAGGCTAGCAGCAAAGCTTGTTGCATACTGATATACATAAAATGGAGTATGAAAGAAATGAGGAATATAAGCCCATACATTGTTTTTTAATGGTTCATGATTCAAATCTATACCATAATAATCTTGATAGAGTTCTGTCATAATTCCACTTAAAGCTTCTGCGGTTATTGGTTTTTTCTCTTCTACCATTTTATGTGCCAAATATTCATAATTGGCGAATAGAGTTTGTCTATAGAAGGTAGCCACAATATTATCGATTGCCTGCTGTAACACAACAATTTTTTCATCTCTACTGCTAGAATGCTTCATAACATAATCCAAGAATAACTGCTCATTAAATGTAGAAGCAATTTCGGCAACAAAGATAGTGTAGTTTGCATTCACCTCATCCTGATGCTCATTTGCATATAAGCTGTGAATAGAGTGTCCTGCCTCATGAGCTACAGTAAAGGCACTATCTAGGTTATCATTATGATTTAATAAAATAAAAGTTCCTTCTTTATAAAGACCAGTAGAATAAGCTCCTGTTCTCTTTCCATCCTTAGTATAAACAGAGACTCTTCCCTCCTCTAAAGCTTTACATGCGTGTGCATAATAATCTTCGCCTAATGTCTTGCAAGCATCTAAAACCATAGCCTTTGCAGTATCATAGGTGTAAACCTCATTACTTTCTGCAAAACTTAAGAAACGATCATAGGTATGTAGTGTATCTAATTTGAAATATTTTTTACGTAAAGCATAATATTCCTTTAAAGGAGCACTACAATTTCTTGCTGTATCGATTAGAGATAAGAATACCTCCTTAGGAATAGCGTTATGATATAAATGGCTTTCAAGAATAGAATTATAGCCTCTATTTTTCACCTCTGCAAGTTCAGATTGCATAATGCCATCATAAATAGCTGCAAAGGTATTTTTATGATGTTCATAGAAAGTATAAATGGCTTCAAAAACAATTCTTCTATCTTCCTGATTTGGAAGAATTCCTAAATAGTACTGAAAGTTAGATTCATTTAAAGATAGCACCTCACCAGTAGAAATCGTTACATCTACTCCTTCTCGATCTGAAACTGCAAGCTTATCGTATAATCGATTGAAGCCTCCTGTAGCCTCACCATAATTGGCCATAAGCTCTTCACTCTTAGCATCTAAATAAAAATCCTGACTTCTAAATAGTTGGTCTAATTTATACTGATACTTCTTCAATTTTTCATTCTTTAAATATTCAAAAAGTTTAGCTTTATCATTTGCTAAAAGCTCAGGATTAATAAATGCTGTTTTGCTCAGTAGTTCATTAAATAATTGATATACTCTTTGATAATCCTCGCTTGCCTTACTATCCTTTTGATTTAAATCGTGTTTCATAGAAGCATAACAAAATAATCTTTCAATTCTTTCATCGATTCGCTTCATTACACGCTCATACTCTAGCATTCCATCTAAAGAGTTTAATTTTCCCTTTAGTCCTTCTGCAAGTTTTATTTCTTTTGGAAATTCATCTAATTCTTTTAAGAAATCTTCATATTTTTTATAAATTAATGTTAAATTCCATTCATTCATGCAAAATTCCCTCCTAAATAT
>JAIDMV010000062.1 GCA_029050385.1 Anaeroplasmataceae bacterium
CCCTACCCCCACAAACCCTCCTAACATACCACACACTTTCCCCCCCCCCCCCCCCCCAACCCCCCCCCCCCCCCCCCCACACCCCCCCCCCCCCCCCCCCCCCCCCCGCCATAATAATATCTATAATAAATAAATAAGGAAAGGTATGTGAAAAATATGAAGAAAACAATTCGATTTTGTGTTTTTGTATGCTTTGTTTTATTATGTAGCTTGACGCTTATTTCATGTGGGGATAAGCACGTTCACGCGTACACCAAAGAGAATCATGATGAAATTGAGCATTGGCATGAATGTGAATGTGGGGAGATTGATGAAAAAAAGAGCCATACATATGGACAATGGGTAGATTCATCTACTGAAAAGAAGAGAGTTTGTACAGAATGTGGATATGAACAAACTTCTTCAAGTATTGCTCATACATTTACAGAGGAGGTTATAGCTCCAACTTGTACAGAAAAGGGATATACAAAAAAAGTATGTTCTGAATGTGGCTTAGAAGTTCTTGAAAACTATAAAGATCCACTTGGACATCAAGGTGTTACTATTTGTGATGTTTGTGGAGAAAAAATTTTAGATAATGCATTTTTTGATGCGCTTATTACTTCTTTTGAGGAAAATAACATTGCACTTAAAGTGAACAATTTAAATGCAAAGATATACAGTGATGACTATTGGAGTTCACTTGATATTACATTTGCTGAGTTCCTTTTCACTGTTACTGAAGAAGGAGAAGTTATAGGATATGGTAGCTTTGATTCAGCATATGGATATCCACTTTTTAAAGAAACATTGAAGGGTAGTGCAATATTAAAAAATGATAAGCTTTATATGAAAGCCGACACTACTACAGACCTTAGCCAGGATAGTTTTTCTAGTTCTTGGGAGGCAACGATTGAAAATAAGAGAACATTATATGAAGTTTATGATGTAACTGAACTAAATGAAATTAAAACAATTGTTGAATTGGTAAAAGAATTACCAGTACTAACTCAAGTAATAAAAGAAAATGAGAATAAGCTTTCTTTGGCATTGAGTGGAGTATTTCCTAAAGTGTTCAATAGAGATTCTATTGAAGGCGGATATAAGTTCACATTAGATTTTAATAAACTAGTAGATTTGATTGATAAAGCATGCTCTTTAAAAATTAGTGAATTAATTGATGTAATTTTTGGTGAAGGCGTATTTGAACAAATAGAGACGATTGTTCCTAATTTGTTTGATTATACTATTGATGAAACCATGGATTTGTTAGAAGGATTAGGATTGACTTTAGTTGATTTATTTGATGTACTTGATGCAATGATTAAGGAAAATATGGGTGAAGAATATAATCTTAAGGCTATTCTAGTAATGATTTCTGGTAAAGAAGAATTAGATGGAACAGCTTTAGAAATTTTACGTTCTCCTTTATTTAAGGATGTAACTTTAAAACAGTTATTTGCAAATTTCAATTTAGATACGGATGAATTGAAGCCTATGCTAGAAACTTATATTGCAATGGCAAAGGAATATACTCTTTTAGATTTACTTCAATTATCTAGTGGAAATGAGACAACTTCTGAAGAAGAAATCAACATTAAAGAAATTCTTTCATTATATATTAATGAATATGGTAAAGATTTAGATATTTCTATTTATACAGATGTTAAAGGAAATTTACTTCGTTTGGGCCTTGCTGGTAAAGTTGCAATTCTTACTGAATCAGAAACTCAAGAAGCAGAACTAGATGTAGAAATTTTACCAAAACTAGATTTAACCAAAGATTATGCAAGCTTAGAAGAAGAGTTGAAAAAGAAAACAACTATTGATTGGGATAAGTTTGCTGAAGTATTATCTGAAGCAGGATATGAAATCGTTAAGGAAGATGGAACTATTGTTGCCTTCCAAAAAGTAGAGGTAAATGAAGAAACAAAACAAACTGATATTGGAAAAGATATGTATTGTGTTTCCACTACAACTCATACATTGCAAAAAAGATATAATTTGGAAGACATAACAATTACTGATTTTTCAGAGAATTGTGATAATTGGATTGAGGCTATAGTTTCATTGGAAGCTACGGTTACATCTACCTTTGAAACTACTGAAAAGTATTATGAAAATGATGTTTTCTCTCATGAAAATGCATGGGATGGTAGGGATTCTTATTCTTCAAGTGATTCGTTATCCTTATATTTCAACTTAGAAACAAATGAGTATAAGCTGTCTGAAGATCAACATGATTTTATTTTAGATGAAACAAAATCAAAAGAGCCTACTGGTTGTACAGATATTGGTAAGTTACATTATGTTTGTTCAAAATGTGGTCAAGAAAAGATTACATATTACACTAATGGTCATAGCGATTTTACCTATAGTTATGAATTTTTAACAGATCTAAAGAATTGTCGTGCAGGAGTTCTTATAAACGAGTATTGTGGCAAGTGCAAAGAACTCGCTTTCAGTGAGAAGCGTGATTATCATTATGATATAGGTTATTCCATTGATTTAGGAGATGCAAAGATATGCGAAGATCACACATTGAAATTCTATGAATGTCCATGTGGAGAAGAAAGAGGTTTTTATTGTGATTTACGTTTTGATGGTAGTGTATACCAATGTGAAACGTGTGGATTAACTATCACTGCTGCTGAGGATACAAAATTAGAAGGGTGCTTCTCTACAACAACTTATACCTATACTTTCTATATCGATGAAGAAGAAGTGAAAAAATTCGAATATGAAATAGTTAAAAATAGACATTTTTATGATCAAATCGAATGTGAAATTTTAAATAATGGATTAGAATGTGATGCAGGTTGGGTGTTAACGGGACATTGTAAAACATGTGATCAGATTATAGTGGAAACTGGAAGTATGCATAAAACCTATAATATGAAGAGAATTGATTTAAGGGAATTTGGTGGAGAAGGATTTTTGATTATTCAATCATGTCCATGTGGATTAGATTATAGAATTTCACAAAATGGTTTCTTATCACAATATTCCTCTGAAACAGATCAAGAAGAAAATACATACTATATATGTAATAATAATCCATCCTTTATAATTAAAGAAGAACAAGCAATTTCTTATAAAGGTCATTATGTAAGCATTACTCATACATTCTATATTGGTTATGATAGAGAAACTGGATCTTATTTGGATTTCTTTTCTATAAATCAGTTACGATATTAAATTAAAAACAAGCAGATCCTTTAATTAGGAATCTGCTTGTTTTTTTATAATATTTCTTTGTTGAAATGTCCTCTTGTATCTGTTGCAGAATT
>JAIDMV010000063.1 GCA_029050385.1 Anaeroplasmataceae bacterium
ATGAAGAAATTTTTTCTTTTAAATGAATCTTAGTATATTTGATTTCTTTTTTATTCCAACGATTTCCTGCAGAAATTCTGTATCCCTTATAATAAACAGAACCTGAAGTAATATCATATAGTTTAATAATAGAACGACCTGTTGTAGTTTTACCACATCCAGATTCACCAACAATACCAAAGCATTCTCCAGAATGAACATCAAAAGAAATATTGCTAACAGCTTTCAATTTAGTTCTTGAAGGACCACTTCCAAAAAAGAAAAACTGCTTCAAATTTCTAACAGATAAAAGAACGTCACTATTTAAAAGCTCTTTTCTTCTTTTTAATTTTGGGTGAATTCCATAAGTTTTTTCAAACTCTAAACGTTCAGAATCAACTTGTTCACCATTTTCTGTTTGAGAAAAATACTCATCCATATTCTCTTTTAAAAGTTTTTCTTCTTCATGATCATCAGAAATAGGTTGACCTTCTTCATTTGCAGCAATTTTACTTCTTAATTCTTCATCAAGATTGAAATCGCCATCTTTTCTTGTATTACTCATTTGAAGATGCCCCCTTTACTTCTTTAGTTGTTTTCTTTGTAGTTTTTGTTGTAGAAGATTTTTTAGCGGTTGTTTTTTTAGTTCCTGTAGTTTTACTTTTTGTGGCAGATTTTTTTGTTGCTGCCTTCTTTGTTTCTTTTACAGGAGTTTCTTCTACAGTTGAGGTACTTTCCTCTGCCTTTGTTCCTAAAGTATTTTTAATTCTTTCTGAAACGATTTTAGGCATTTCAACTTTAGGAGCATCTGGATGTAACAACCATGTAGCAGCATAGTGAGTGTCACTTACCTTAAAGAAAGGTGGTTCATGCTCAAAATCAATCTTCATAGCATATTTACTACGTAATGCAAAAGCATCACCCTTAGGTGGATAAATCATATTTGGAGGTGTTCCTGGAATTGCATCCAAACGCTCTTTACTATCAACATCTGGAATAGAGGATAGTAAGGCCCATGTATATGGATGCTTTGGTTCAAAGAATATTTCTTCAACTTTACCATATTCTACAATTTTACCAGCATACATAACAGCAACACGATCAGCCATATTTGCAACAACACCCAAGTCATGAGTGATGAAAATACAAGCAATATTTCTTTCTTTTTGAATCTTTTTAATTAATTCAAGAATTTGTGCTTGGATTGTTACATCTAGTGCAGTTGTTGGCTCATCACAAATCAAAATTTCAGGAGTCGCAGTTAATGCAATAGCAATAACAATACGCTGTCTCATACCACCAGAAAATTCAAATGGATATTGTCTAAATCTTTTTTCAGGAAGAGGAATACCAACCTCTTTCATTATTTCTAAGGCTCTTCTCTTTGCCTCTGCGCGAGTAATCTTTAAAGCATTTACCTTCTTTAATTTTGCTTCTTTTTTCTCCTCAGCTAATTCTTTCTTAGCTGTCGCATAAGCAGCCTTTTCTTGATCAGTAGAAGCATTTGCATATTGAGCATTTAGCTTAGATTCTTTTTCTTGAATTTTAGCCATAGAATCTGCATATTCCTTTTCAATAGATTCCTTATATGCAGATACTTCTTTCTTTGCTTCTTCCTTTTTTGAATCTAATTTTGCTTTTAATTCTTCAATTTCAGGAGCAGAAGATTCTTTAATCGTGCGGCACTCTTCTTTATAGTCTGCCTTCGCTTGCTTAAGATTATCTTTTAGTTCCTGTCTAACAGTTTGATCTAAGGACTTATCTTTTAATTTTTCAGAAGTTTCTTTTTTAAGAGCCTCAAGTTTATCTTTAGCCTTAATTAAAGCTAAATTCTTACGATGTACTGTATTCTTGTAAGCTGTAAGCTCAGCAGATATAATATTTGAATACATCGTTTTTAATTTGTTAGAATTAATTAAAGTAGCTTCAGTAATTTGTTTTCCAATTCGTACAATTGGGTTTAAACTAGATAATGGATCTTGGAAAATCATTCCAATCTTATGTCCACGAATTGTATGGAACTCTTCTTCTGATACTTCAAGAAGATTTTCTCCTTGATACATTATCTTTCCGCCTTCAACAATAGCGTTAGCAGCTAAGATACCCATAATTGCCTTGGAAGTTACAGATTTACCAGAACCAGATTCACCAACAATACATAGTGTTTCTCCTCTCTCTAGATCAAAAGATACACCACGAACAGCTTTAACAACTCCATTATCTGTACTGAAGGAAATTTTCAAATCTTGCACATCTAATATTTTTTCAGCCATTCTAATCACTTCCCTTCAATGATGGGTTTAAGGCATCTCTTAAACCATTTCCAAATAAGTTAAATGAAATCATCAATAAAGAAATTACAATAGATGGGAATACAATTAGCATTGGATAACTCTTCAAGAATTTCTGGTTATCACTTAAAATTGTACCAAAGGAATCTCCTCCTTGAAGACCTAATCCTAAATAAGATAAAGATGCTTCTGTAAAGATTAAGCTAGGAATCATCAATACAGTTGAAGTAACAATTGTACCTAATGCATTTGGTAAAATGTGTCTAAATATTAGACGAGTATCAGAAGCACCAAGCGTACGGGAAGCTAATACATACTCTCTACCTTTAAAACGATAGAACTGTGTTCTTGTACGACCCGCAGTACCCATCCAACCAGTCAAACATAAAGCAAATCCAAATACCAATAAGGAATCTCCTAAATGTAGACGACACAAGGTTACTACGATAATCATTGGTACACCACCTAAGATATCTGTGAAACGTTCCATGAATAAATCTACATTTCCACCAAAATATCCTGAAATGGCACCCCAAATCAATCCAAAAATGAAACAGATTGCTGCAATAACCATAGCGAAGAATAAAGACTTTAATAAACCACTAAATGCAAGTTTAAAAATATCTCTTCCTTGTTCATTTGTTCCAAAAAGGAAAGATGGAGCACTCTTATATCCTAAATAGCGATATTGAGATAATATAACAACTGGCTTACCATCATCTCCAATAGATAAAACTTCACGGACAGGACATTTGTTATCTAAAAGTTTAAATGTGGCTGGATTAGTCCTATCACTAAATTCACACCATCCATTATTAATGTATCTTTCAATAAATAACCAGTCAAAGCTTCTTTCTACTTCTCCATAATGTGCCTCATAGTCATCATAAACAAAATCTACGAGTTTTACGCCATTTTCTTCATAGACCTTCATTTTTAGAATAGCCTTTTGATTATATTCTGAAAGGGCATTGTAATCAATTCTTTTAAACTCTTTTGTTCCATCCCAAAAACCTGTTCCAGATTTAAATAGTTTAGGCATAACTAAAGTTTCAGATGGATGAGAGTTCTTTACATCATATGTATTAAATACAGGGACAAATATTGCCAATAATACAATAATTAAAATAATAATAGCACCAACAATTGAAGATTTATTCTTACAAAATCTTCTAAATGCATCCTTTACGAATGTTGTAGGCTTTGTTTCTAATTTAGTATCATGAATATTTACATCACTTTGAACAAGTGTGAAATCATCACTCGTTAAAACAAAATCATTGCCATAAGCATCTTTCATAGTTATATTTTCCATTATTTCTTCGCCCCCATTCTAATTCTAGGATCAATGAAGCCATAGGATATATCTAGAACAACACCAGCAAGCAAGCTGATTGTTGTAAAGATTGCCATATCAACAAATAGAACATTATAGTCTTTTTGACTCATCGCTGTAACAAATAAGTCACCGATACCTGGAATACCATATAGATTTTCCAAAATCATTGAGCCACTCATAATTCCAATAAACTCTGCTAGAATAGATGGAATGATTGGAACCATAGCATTTCTAAGTGCATGACGCAAAATTGCCTGACGCTTTGTCAAACCCTTAGTTCTCGCAAGTAATAAATATTCGCTTGACATAACCTCACATAACTCGGCACGAGTAAAACGCGCATAACCACATATTGATCCGAAAGACAATGAAATTACAGGAATAAAATATCCTAAAATCTTTTGCGATACTGGAGCTGTTGGTGATGGATACTGTGGAGGTAACCAGTTTAGAACATATCCAAGTACATAAATCAAAAGAGTAATCATAACAAATCCAGGAATGGAAATAAATATCATAACTCCTGTTGAAATTATATGATCTGTCGGTTTATTTTTCTTCAAAGCTGCTATAATTCCTAATAAAATACCTAGTGGCACAGAAAAAATAACAGATAAAATGTTAAATGACATTGAAATAGGTAAACGACTTCCAATAATTGCAATCGCACTTACATTAGGTTTAATATAAACAGATGTTCCCCAGTTCCATTGTGTAAAGATACCCTTTAACCAAGCACCATACTGTTGCATAACAGGCATTACATAAAAATAATGCTTTTTATTAGAACCATCCGTATATACAAATAAGGCATCTCCTAAGGCTTTCACAGGACGTCTAGAATCCATAACATACCCCAAGCTCACCTGATTCATATAATATGAAAATTGTGTCCTATCATTACCAAGTGGTTTTTGGAATGGTAACAATTTCATAAGAATAAATGTTAGAGATAAAATGATAAACATTGTTATAAATGCTAATCCTACTCTTTTTAAAACGTATTTCCACATTTTACACTCACATCTCCTTTTAATTTTTACTTTACC
>JAIDMV010000064.1 GCA_029050385.1 Anaeroplasmataceae bacterium
ATGCAAAGGAACAGCTTTTATTAAATGAAAAACTAATTTCCTTTAATACTATAGAAAATCTTCCCTTTTCTTTAGCAGAGTTACAATGGGATATTATGGATTTTTCAACAAATCATATATTAAAAGAAATTGGTGCATTTTAGCACCATTTTCATTTTTTTAAAAAAAGAGCCTACTTTTAAGTAGACTCTAATTTTTTATTCTAATGTTGGATTCCAAGCTGATTTATAATATCCAGATAAAGCACCATTTGTTGTTGCAAAAATTATACTAAAGTCTGCATATTTAGCTGCCGCTGTTGCATCAGTCAATACAGTAACTCCTGCTTGATCTGCAGTAATACTTCCTGCTCCTGTATTGTTATATTCAAAGAACTTTGTAGTAGATAATGTTGGTGCATTTCCACTCATAGTTACATAACGGCAATTCTTCTCTGCATTACCACTGAAAGCTTTTGTAGAGATATGAGCATCTAAACTAGAATTCATAACCATTACGGCTGCATATTTTCCCCATGGACGAGCAATTGCAGTATTCTTATTCGTAACAACATCTGCATCTGCAGTAAATGTACAATCATCAAAGATAGCACCATAATTTACATAATCGTTTTCGCCCTTATTACATCCTTTAAATGCTGTAATATAACCACCATCTGTTTTACCTGATGTAATGGAATGAATCTGACAGCCTTTAAAGTAGGTTGTATTATTTGTACCAAAGATGAAATCTGTTGTTCCAAAAATATAAGTATTTAAGAAGATTTGACGACCAGTAAATAACTCTAACGTATCTTGGTATCCTAATAACTTACCATTCTTCATAATGAATTGATCAGATTGAACAAGCAATGCAAGAGCTCTATGCTCAGGATAGTTAGCCCCTAAATCTGTATCAAATACAGTCTTACTATTCCAATAGTTAGAAATTGTAACATCTTCAATAAGAACATTTACGGCTGCAGATCTAACATTTACTGTTGCTGTAGAATCTGTCACTTGTAGATATCCTGATTCATCAGGAACTCCATATAATGAATCCCATTCTATAATTGTAGTTTCTCTTCCTGCACCTTGAATTGTCATATTAGGATAAGTTAATTCAAGCTTCTCTTTATAAGTTCCAGCTGCTAAAGTTAATAAGATATCTTTATTAGCTAAATCAGATGAACTCAAAGTACCTAAGAAGTCAAGAGCTTGCTGAATTGTCTTGAAAGTATTAAAGTTATTTTCTGCTGCACCAATTACACCTGTGTAAGCTCCATCTACGTGTAATTGAATAACATTATTTTCAACACAAGCTACAGTATCTACTACACTTACAACATAACTATCCGCTTTTGATACATTATTTAATGTTACTTGTACTGTAATCTCATAATCTCCTGCTGTGCTAGAATTAAAGTTGTTATTTGCATTGTAATTAATAAATTCAGATGAATCAAGAATAAAACGATATTCTTTACCAGCAGCATCTTTACCAATACAAGTTACAGTTAAATTATTATGATTTAATGCTGCTCCTACTTTATATACGCGTTGTACTGTTTTATTCAAATATTGACTATTTCCAGCTGAAGAACTTCCACCCAAAACTGTTTTATTGAATCCTAATTCAATACTATCAAAACTATATACATTTACTGTATATGAAGTTTTAAAATTTGGATTTTCTTTCAAAACAATATTCACTGTATATTGACCAGGTGTAGTCTTGTCATAATCTGTTGTAATGTCTACTTTATCTAATTCTAATGGTTGCTTACTTCCATTTTCATAATCCATTGTAAGCTGTAAATTAGATAAATCTTTTTCCATACCTTCTAGATACTCCACAGTTCCTTTGTTAGAAACAGAAATACCTACGGCTTGAGAAACAGGTGCCTTAACATCTGTTGAAATATAATAGAAATTAAAGCCGTTAGAATTTACGAAATAGTAATCTCCTGCAGCAGGCAAATCCCAAGTATATTCATAATTTCCTGAATCTGTCTTTGTCACAAAATCAATAATAGTTCCTTTTGAGTCAATTAGTGCTAAAGTTCTTGAACTTGAACCAGCTCCTGCAACCCAGAAATGTATTTTTCCTGCACCTGCAACTGTGATTTTAATACCCTTAGCTGTTGGTGTACCTGTAACTTTTCCACCTTTTTCATATGTTCCAGGTAAAGATACACCTGTAGTAACACCATTTGTTTTTAATCTTGGTAGTGCCAAAGTTTGCCCTGAATTTACTTTTATATTCTTTGTAGAGGTATCTAATGTTGCTCCTGGTAAAACTTCAACATTGCTGTAGATTGAACCAGTAGCTGTATCATAAGTTTTATCTTTCCAATACACTTCTGTAACTACTTGTTCAAATTTTGCAGTCCATTTAGCATGTAATGTTACATTTGATGTTATGGCAGCTCCTGCTTCTGCAACTGTTTTAAAGTTTGCATCTAAGTACCAACCATCAAAACGCCATTCTTCTTCATCTTCTATTTTTGGAAGTGAAGTTGGTAATGCTTTAACTTCTGTAACTCCTGCAGGGGCAGTACCATGTCCATGCATATTATAAGATACGCTATAAGTTTTTTCTGTCCACTGAGCTACGATAGTGATATTTGCAGTAATTGCTTCATCCATTGTCCATGCAGCATCATTTGCTTTCCATCCAGCAAACTCATAGCCTTCTCTTGTTGGTTCAGAAACGCC
>JAIDMV010000065.1 GCA_029050385.1 Anaeroplasmataceae bacterium
AAATCTAAAGTTAATTTTGAAAATTTTCTAAAATGAACAATTTCTAAATGATTGATCATTCCATTTGATACTCTTTTCCATTCACACGAACAATATCTTTTGGATAAAGCTTGCGGCCTCTTCGATTTTCCAATTCTTGATTCACATATACCTTGTGTTCTGCTAAATAATACTTAGCTTCACCACCACTTGATATAATATTTTCTATCTTCAAAAATTGTTGTAAGGTTATATAATCACTTTGTAATTTTAAATGTTCCATTTTTTAACACCCACAATCTATATGATTATATCATATAGAAGATTTTTTTTCAAGAAAAAGTGTCATAAAAACATTTTAATTTTCAGGTAGGATACCTATATTGATAAAAAGAAAACGTCTTATTCAGACGATTTCGGACTTTATTTAGAATTTTAATCAAAAACCAAATAAAAAAAGACCTAGTTAAAACTAAGTCTCTTACAGTTTTAATCCATACGTACTGGTAAAATTAACTGAGTTAAATTTGGATCTTTTTCACCAGTAATTACAAACGGACGAATTCCTTCAGAACAATTTAGAGAAATCTCGTTAGAATCAAAGCTACGTAAAGCTTCTACTAAATATCTGGAAGAAAATCCTATAGTTAGAGGTCCGTTCATCTTTGTTTCAAGTGGGATAAGTTCTTCTTGAGCATCTCCGACAGACGCATTTGTAGTAGAAATCACAACACTTCTATCCTGAGTAACTGTTAATTTAATAATACTATATGATAATTCACTAGCACTCATTTTTTCTCTTGGAGATAATAAAGATACACGTTCTACTGCATCTAACATTTCATCCTTATCAAATTTTAAAATGATAGGGAATGATGAAGGGATAATACGAGAAGTATCTGGATAATTTCCATCTAATAATCTTGTTTGGAATAAAACATTTTTAAATTTAACTAATAATTTATTCACTGCAAAATACAATGTCACATTTTCATTATAATTATCCATAGCTTTGGCAAGTTCATCTAAAGATTTATTCGGAATAGTAATATTAAATGGTCTATAAGTAGGAACTTCCAATATAACTTGAGCCAATCTAAATGAATCTGTTGCTGTTACAGTTAATCTATCCTCATTTAAAGTTAAATGTACACCTGTTAAAATAGGTTTCTTTTCGCTTTGAGCAGTTGCAAAACTAGTTTGTTTAATTAAAGATTTAATTCTCTCTGCTGGCAACTCTAGTGGATTTTCTAATGACACAAAATCTATATTAGGATAGTCTAATGGATCCATAATATGTAGCTTATATTCACCACGATCTGCTTTAATTACAAGAATTTTATCTTCCACTAAACAAAAACTAACTGTTTTAGAATTAATTTTACGAATAATGTCAATGAAGAATCTTCCTGGAACAACAGTTTTTCCTGGTTTTTCTACATACAATGACGAATCTGATACGAAAGTTTCTACAGAAATATCTGTATTGGAAGATGTCATATATAAATCAGAAGTGGTTACTTCCATTTTTATACCCGTTAATATAGGCATAGGGCTTTTCGCAGGTAAACCTCTAGAGATTACATTTAAATTTTCTAGTAAGACTTCGCGGTCAATTGTAAAATTCATAGTTGAAACTCCTTCTTTGCTTAAAAAAATTATATTTATTACTCTTAATAGTTATTATTAGGAGCGTGGATATGTGGATAAGTCATAAATATCACGAAATATCAATAAAATTATATCATATTTCTTTGTGGAAATCTATTCATTTTATCCACAAAATTATATTTTCTTTAAAATTGTGTCAATTGCCATTTTAAGTTGGGCATTAGATTTTAATTCTTCTTCAATTTTGGTGCATCCGTTCATTACTGTTGTATGATCTCTGCCATTAAAAATCGCCCCAATTTTTGAGTAAGTTAAGTCGTAATGATTCTTCAGAATATACATAGCAATATGTCTAGGTAAAACATACTTAGCATTCCTAGCTTTGCCTAATAAATCTGCAGTGCTAATACTATAAGTATTAGAAATTACACTTATTGCAGCTTCATAGTTGTTTTTTCCTTGTGCCTTTTGAGCTTTAATTAATACCTCTAAAGCCTCTTTTGCAAGATCTAAAGTTGGTTCTTTATTATAGACTTCACTATACCATAAAACACGGTTTAATCCACCTTCAAGTTCTCTAACATTGTCTACAAAATTTTCTGCAATGTAGGTTAATATTTTATCATCTAATTGCTTGTTTGAATTTTCAGCAAGCTTCCTTTTTAAAATATTTACTCTCTGTGATAAATCAGGCTGCTGGATATCTACACTAACTCCCATTTGAAATCTAGAAGTTAAACGATCCATAATACCAGTAAGTTTTTTAGCTGGACAATCTGAAGTGATCACAATTTGTTTTTGCCTACCAATTAAGTCATTAAATAATTTAAAGAATTCTTCTTGTGATTTTGTACGTTGAGCTAGCATTTGAATATCATCAACCAACAAAGCATCTAAATTTTCATATTTTTCAGCGAAAGCAGCTGTATTATGAGATTGAACAGCATTTACATAATCAGAAACAAAATCAGATGCTTGAATGTATAAAACATTATTATTAATATTATTTTCGACAATTTGATTACCGATTGCATGCATAAGGTGTGTTTTACCAAGTCCAACTCCACCAAAAATATAAAGTGGGTTAACAAATTCACCAGGTTGATCAGCGACTTTTAAGCTTGTTAAGTAACTTAAACGATTAGAATCACCTACAACTAAAGATTCAAAGGTGTAATTATTCTTAAGATTATTTTTATTTAATACGACTTTTTTGATTTTTTTAGGGTGAATTTCTCCATCACAAACAAATTTAAATTTAACTCGTTTTTCCGTAAGGGAAGAGACAATTTCTCCAATTTTTCGTGCATAAATATTATTTATTTTTGTTTTTATATAAGTAGATGGAGTTAAAACATAAATAATCCCATTCTCCTCTTGAATTACCTTTTTTACATCAGAAAAAATTTCTTCAAAGGTTTCTTCAGCAAAATAAGAAGATAATTTATCTCTAGTTTGATTCCATAAGTCTTGATACTCTTCCATAATAACACCCACATTCCTAATTATCATAGCATAATTTTTTTATTTGACAAGAATTATTTTTCCACCAAAAATGTGGATAACTTTATTAAAGAATTGTCTAATTTTTTATAAAAATGTGGATAAAACACCTAAAAAAGGC
>JAIDMV010000066.1 GCA_029050385.1 Anaeroplasmataceae bacterium
CATACGTGATTGGCTCTTGTCTCGTGGGCTGGGTGATGTGTATAAGAGAGAGATTTGAAATACTTTGCATGTGGTGGAACTCTAATAGGGGCGGTACGTCACAATGGGTATATTCCTTGGGACGATGATATCGATCTAATGATGCCAAGAAAGGATTACGAAGACTTTTTAAGAATTGCACCAAAATATTTAGATGGAAAGTATTTTTTACAGTACAATAAAACAGAAAAAAGATATCCAAATGGACATGCTCAAATTCGAAACAACGAAACGACTTGTTTTACTGCAAAATCTTTTCGAGACTTAAAACTAAATAAGAATTGTGGAATATTTATTGATATTTTTCCATATGATTATGTTTTAGATGATTTTAAAGAAAGGACTAAGTACTCTAAAAAATTAAAATTACTTAGAGGATTGCTTTTTGATCATATTTATAAATATAGGATTAAAAATTTAAAGGGGCTTTTAAAGCGGTGTTTATCAAAAATATACTTCTTATTTCATGGTGTTGAAAAAGCAATCAGCAGGCTGAATAAACTATCTTCCAAGTTTTCTCCTACAAATACAGTGGCATTAACTTGTGTAGCTCCTGGATATGAAAAAGAAGTATGGCCAAAAGAACTTTTTGATGAAGTTTTAATGCATTCGTTTCAGGATATTATGATTGCAATCCCTAAGCGATATGACGAAGTTTTGAGAAAAGAATTTGGAGATTATATGCAGTTTCCTGAAGACAAAAATGCTGGAAGTATGCATGGAGGTTGTTATTTTGATTGTGAAAAGTCTTATACAGTCTTTAAAGGAATAACCAAGAAGGAATTTTTAAAAATATACAATAATCGTAAATTATAGAGGTGGAACCAGTTATGAATACAATTAAATTGAATGAAGAGCAATTAAGTTGCTTAAAAAAAATCGAATTAGAAATGCTTCAAGAAGTTGATCGTATTTGTCAGAAGCACAATCTTGTTTATACATTAGCATATGGATCTTTATTGGGAGCAATTCGCCATAAAGGTTTTATTCCTTGGGATGACGATATTGATATTTGGATGCCTAGAGAAGACTATAATCGATTTAAAGAAATTTGCAAGACAGAATTAAATGAAAAGTATTTTTATCAGGGAAATGAAACGGATAAGGAATATTTTTATTTGTTTGATAAGCTTAGAGCAAATGATACTTTATTTAAGGAAACTTTTTTATCTAAATACAAAATACATCATGGTGTTTTTTTAGATATATTTCCATTGGATTTTATAGCGGATAAATATAAGAAAAAGAAAAAGCAATATCTATTATTTCACTTTTATAGAACGGGTTTAATTTCTAAATATGTGTATACAAAAGCTAGAAAAGGAAAGAAAAAAGTATTGGCAATCCTTTTGAAACTTATTTATTTATTTTTCCCATTACGAGTTTTATATAAAAAAGCATTAAAATATGCAACAAAGTACCAGCATACCCCTCAAGCACAATATACAGATTTTGCCATAACACCAGGAAAAATAAAAGATATTACTTTATTTCCTATATCTTATTTTGAAGAGATTATTAGAGTTCCTTTTGAAGATATAGAAGTAAACATCCCTAAAAATTATGATGAGATACTTAAGAAAATTTATGGAGATTATATGCAATTGCCTCCTGTAGAGGATAGAAAGACAGAGCATGATCTTTTAGAATTCAAAATATAATGATTAATAAAACTACGGAAAGGAGAATTCCTATTACGTAGTTTTTTAATTTGCTATATTTGGTTGTAAATACATATTTTTCCTTGTTAAATGTAAAAAAACTATGATATAATACGAATGCAAAAAAATATATAGAAAGGTGGAATTAGAAGTGTTATTTAATTCAATAGAGTTT